>JBGTJM010000041.1:0-6294 GCA_041745115.1 Thermomicrobiales bacterium | reverse complement strand
CGCAGAAATGGCACGGTGGACAGAGGCTGACGTCATCGGCGCATTGGTCGTTGACGCAAACGGCGCACTGGCCAGGACAGTCGTCGTCGCTGCAACATTCGTCGCAGCAGGCCCGGCAGGTGCCATCCTCGCAGCAGTCCTCTCCCGCGCCGCATGTGCTGATGACCTCGCAGGTTCCGTTACTACAAAAGGCTGGGAGGCATTCACTTGGTGAGTCACAGTGGGAGGCTTCGCAGCACTCCGCACAGGCAGGAGTCGGCACACCCTCGAAGAGCAAGCAACAGGTCCGCTGTCCCCCTTCGCAAATCAGAAGGATTGGCTCGCACAATCCTTCGTCGCAGGTTTCACAGGGACCACAATCTGTTTCTGTCGTGCAGGTTACCTGAGCGTTCGCCCGAACACGAGGGATTGCGGCTACTGAAAGCACTCCTCCGATCAGGGTCTTCACTGCACTTCGGCGAGTAGTGCTCGATGCGAAACGTCGCGTAAACGCATCAAACCGGTGGTCGTCCATGACAGGATCCTCCTCTCCGTTCGGGGCATCTGAGGACTCAAGAAGTCGGGCCGCACCCGAACGATCTGCCACACCACGCCCATTCATCCTATATGAACCGACTTAGCAATGGAAGTTTGTGAAGCGGTTCACGAAACGTGGGAACGATCACCTGACCACGTTGACCGCAAGAATCACCGTGGTGGGCGTTGCCCGGTCAGCACAGTACTCGTCAGTGCGGGCACGACCCGACCGGCTGCGAGCAGAAGTTGCTTGCGCTCAGTCGGTGCGGGCGGTTTTGCCAATTTCGACGACTGTGCGTGGGATGCGTTTTCCTCGGTCGCGACAATTCAGTTCGGAAAACCGCTTGAGAGCCTGTCGAGCAATTTCGCGAATGTCTGAGGTAATCGGAGCCTGATCACCGATTCGATTCTGGATAGGAATATGGATATTACCAGCCTGGCCGACTGGTCAGGCGAAGATGTCGGTGACGGAGAGGGACAGGCCGGGGATCACCTCGCCGCCGTCGACTCGATCTCCTTCGGCGAAGACGCGCGGCGGTCCGGCAGGTGCGTGGACGACGAGCTGCCGCTCGCTCGGATAGACGATCCAGACGGCTCGAACGCCGGCGTCGAGGTAGATGCCGATCTTGCGTGCCAGCTCGCCCGGGGTGTTGCCTGGCGAAACGATCTCGACTGCGAGGTCGGGCGCCAGATCTGGAAATCCCGATCTGTCAAGTGGTAGGCGCTCGGTACGGACAAATGCCAAGTCTGGCGCCAAGACCGTGTCCGGACTGCGCTTGAATGTAAATCCGGTGTCGCCGACCACGCGACCCAAATCTTGCGCGTCCACATATGTTCGCAGAAGCGTACCGATGGCGATCTGGAGGTCTCCGTGGTCAAAGTTTGTCGGCACCATTGGCACGAGTTCCCCTTCGATCAGCTCGTAGTCCGCTTCCGTTGAGGCGAGCGCCAGCAGGTCTTCAGCAGTGTGGAGTTGGGTGGTGACCATGATATGTCCTGGCTTTGATTGAACGATTGGTCGCGACAACAGTGTGGCAGGTGGGGCGGCCCGGTTCAAGATGATGATTGGGAACAGGGTGTGTGTCCAGCTGGGGAGCTTGACCAAATGCGATGTCGGAACGACCATAGCCTGCACAACCGGTGGTCATCGATGGGCCCGAGGGGCGCAGTATCTGAACGCACAGAAGGAGTTCGACATATGGCTGAGTCAATCCGAGCCCGCGGGGTGATTGCCCGCAAACCAAACGAGCCGGGTGTGGTCGAGGAGTTCAATGTGCCCCGGCCTGGTCCAGGCGAGGCGCTGGTGAAGATACTTGCCAGCGGGGTTTGCCATACTGACCTTTCCGCCAAGAATGGCATGTTTGGGACTGACTATTTCCCATTCCTGCTGGGCCACGAGGGAAGTGGGATTGTCGAAGAAGTCGGCGAGGGGGTCACCAACGTCAAAGAAGGAGACTACGTGATTCTGGCCTGGCGGGCTCCCTGCGGATTATGTCGCTTCTGCCAGGTCGGGCAACCGCATCTGTGCGCAGCAAGCCTGAACGCGACCCAGAAAATGACGACTGACGACGGCACCGTGCTGACGCCCATTCTCGGGATTGGCACGTTCTGTACCCATACCCTCGTGCACGCTCGACAGTGTGTGCCGATTGCCGAAGGGCTGCCGCCGGAGCAGATGAGCCTGATCGGCTGTGGAGTGATGACCGGGGTTGGCGCGGCTCTGTATACCGCCAACGTTCGACCTGGCCAGTCGGTTGCAGTCGTTGGCGCAGGTGGAGTTGGCGATTCGGTGATCATGGGAGCGAAATTGGCGGGAGCGACGACGATCATTGCCGTCGATATCGATCCTCGCAAACTGGAATGGGCGGTCGAGTTCGGCGCGACGCATACGGTCAATCCGCGCGATGGCGACCCGGTACAAGAGATCAAGGCGATCACTGGCGGCCACGGCGTGAACGCCTCGTTCGAAGCCGTAGGCAAAACCGAGACGCTCGAGACCGCACTCTGGTGCCGCGACCTGGCGGGAACCTGTGTGATCATCGGCGTCGCCGGTCAGGAGGCGAAGCTCGATCTGCCGTTTGCGAAGTTCTTCGATCTGGGAGGAGCCCTGAAAATCTCCTGGTATGGCGATTGCCTGCCCACTCGCGACTTCCCACTTCTGGCGGCCTGGTATGCGCAAGGTCAGCTCGATCTCGATCGGGTGGTGACGCGCACGATTTCGCTCGACGAAAGCGAGGAGGCGTTTCATGCAATGGAAGCAGGAGAAACACTCCGCAGTGTGATCCAGTTGCCTGTATGAACTGGCTGAGCGTCGACCACGGCCGCTGTTTCGAAAACGCCAGGTGATCTGATGCCTGATCTGCCAGACGTCTTTGATGGGGAGCTGGGCCAGTCAGGAACAGAGGCTGGTCGGCTCGACCACACTTCTGCAGCATCGACCATACCCGAGGCGCAGATCTTTCGGGCGCTGATCGACAACCTGTTCTCCGGGGTGGTCTTTCGCGATCCTGGAAGGGCCGATCAGCTGCTGGTCACCCCCCGAACCCTGGAAATCTGGCGGCTGCCGCAAGGGGATGGGCCATCTGACGGCAGATTTGTCGAACTGAGTGGAGACAGTCTGACTCCGTTTCGAGAGTTGATCCGCTGGATCGATGAGACGCTCGCCACCTCCAAACCGGAACGCAATCGGGTGCTTGCAATCGATCGGGGTGATGGGTCCCGGGGTGTGATCATGCTGAATATCGCCCCGATTGCCAAATCGGAAGCTGTATCAGCGGGTGGGTTGGCCGTCGTCTTCGACGTCACTGAGCGGCAGAGGGCGGTCGCGGAGCAGCGATTCCTGGCAAACGCCAGTGCCATTCTGGCGTCGTCGCTAGATATCACGCCCACCCTCCAGAAGGTTGCAGAACTCGGCGTCACCGCACTCGGGTCGTGGTGCCTGATCCATCTCCTCGACCAAGAGGATGAATTGAAGTGTGTGGCTACTTCGGGACCGGAATTGCCCCCGCACCTTGCCGATTTCGTGTTCGATCCCTGCTATCCGGCGAACCCAGATGCGACGGTGGGGCCTTATCAGGTCATGCGAACAGGCGAACCGGACTTTGTGGAGCCAATGGACCGCGATCAGATAGCAGCATTGATGGCCGATCCAGAAGATATCCCGAACGTTCTCGGACTGGATCTGCGCTCGATGCTGGTGGTCCCGCTCATTGCCCGGGGACGGACACTCGGCACGCTTTCCTGCTTTCGAACGCATCAGGATGCCGTAGATGATCCACATGTGCTTCCTTTGGCAGCCGATCTGGCTAGCCGGTCTGCCTATGCAATTGACAATGCCAGATTGTTCGAGGATGCCCGGGCGGCAGAAGACCGGTTTCGCACCGTGTTCGAAACCGTGACCGACGCGATGCTTGTTTCCGATTTCTCTGGCCGAATTATCGAGGTAAACAGGTCGGCGTGCGGCCTGCTGAATCAGGCTAGATCGGAACTCCTGGAACGTTCGCTGGAGGATTTCCTCGGCCCGGAGATCCCGTTGCTTTCAGAACTGATCGACGCGGCTCATCAGCCCGGGGGGCTGACGGTCGAGGGGACCCTCGTTCAACGGCGGGGCCGCGTAGTGGCTGTCGAGATCAACATCTCGATCGCCAGATTGCTCACCGGAAATGCGCTACAGATCCTGGCTCGTGACATCACCGCTCGCCTGGAGATGGAGCGACTTCGGCAAGACTTTCTGGCAATGGTTACCCACGATCTGCGTAGCCCGCTCGCTGCACTTCGACTGAACGCGCAGCTGCTGTTGCGTCGTGGTGAATACAACGCTGATACCGCCGAGGCGATCGTGACCCAAGTGGATCGGATCGTCACCCTCACGGACGAGCTTGCGGATCTTGTACGGGTCGAAAGCGGGAACCTAGAACTGGATCTACAAACGCATGACCTCATGGAGGTCGCGTGGGCTGGGGTTGATGCAATCCGGATATCCCATGCGCCCGATCAGGTGGTGTTTCATCAGCCGGACGGACCGATAACTGTTGAAGTCGATGAACATCGTGTGGCACAGATCGTGCAGAACCTGGTGGACAACGCTCTGAAGCACTCCCATGCTGAGGAGCCCGTTGAGGTGACTGTCAGAATGGTTGGGCAGAAGGCCGCCATCGAGGTCGTCGACCAAGGAGAGGGAATTGCGAACGATTTACAGGAGCGGATTTTCGAGCGTTTCGGTCGTTCCGATGCCGAGAAAACGAAAGGATTGGGACTCGGTCTGTACTTCGCTCGGATGTTGACTGAGGCTCATGGCGGTGAGATTCAGGTTGAGTCCGAGGTTGCCGTAGGCACGACATTCAGGGTCACGTTGCCTTTATCGATTGAGTCCCAGTGACGTAGCCGAGACCCCTCGTGTTTCCCGGAGGAATGGGCCCTTAATTTCAGATCAGTGGCGTGTAATGAACAAATCAACAGAGTCACAATCCATCCTGATCGTCGACGATGACGCATCACTCTCTGATGCTCTGGCCCGATGGCTGCGAAGCGAAGGATTTGAGGTCCGGACCGCGTACGATGGAATGCAGGCATTGAGGAACGTCGAGGAGAATCAGCCCGATCTTGTGCTGGCAGATGTATCGATGCCTGTTCTGGACGGAATCGGCCTTGCTCGGGAGGTTATGAGGATGGGTATTCCCGTAGTTCTGTTGAGCGCGGCGGTCTCCAGGAAGGCTGCACCGGCCGGAGTACCGTTCGTCGCCAAGCCTTTCGACATCGACGTACTTTACGGAATCATCACCGACATCCTTACCTAATCAGCGCTCTCAGACTCAAGATCCCGCAAGGCTCAAGGCTGCCTTCATCACTGCGTTCACGCAGAGGTTCTGATGGCACGAATGTTGCGTAGGCATAGCCGACGTCCTATGTCCAACCGATGGCGTCCCAGATACGTCAGCCAGCTGGCTGATGTAGCAAATTGAAGCGGAGGCAACTTATGGATTCAGCCAGTAGAAGAGCGGGACGGGCGTTAGCCGGTTTCCTCACGATCGCTCTCATTGTCGGACTCGCGATGGTATCGAGTTCGCTGCAGGGAGGAGCTCAGGATACCGAGCCCAATTCGACATTGCGGCTCGTTCACGCCTCTCCGGATGCGCCGGCAGTGGATGTGCTGCTCGATGGAGCGCCCATTGCCCAGAATCTTGAGTTTGGTCAGGCCACAGAATTCGCCTCGATCACCCCTGGCGATCACACCGTTGCTGTGGTCCCGGCAGGCTCTGGTGCGGATGCCGAACTGCTGAGCGAGAACTTCAGTGCGGGATCGGGCGAAGTCTTCACAGCAGTCGTTGCCGGATTGCTCAACGATCTGCAAATCCATGTTGTCCAGAGCAACGTCGATGATCTCCCAGATGGCGAGTCTCGACTGCGGGTTATCAATGTCGTGCCGGGTGTTGGAGATATCGATATTGCCCAGGTTGGCGGCGACACGTGGTTTGACAATGCCAGCGAGGGTGACGCCACGGATCATCGAAACGCCGAGGCGGGAACGTACGATCTTGAGGTCCGGCAGGATGACTCGGATCTGATTCTGACGACAGCAAGCGGGCTTACCGTTGGTGCAGGTAATGAGTACCTGCTCGTCGTCATGGGCCAGCAAGCCGATGAATCGGTTCAGGTGCTGCCACTCGTTGTGTCGGTGAGCACAGCCTGTGATGTTGTCCTGGGTATCGGCGACAACGCTGAGAACTCCTGTGCGCGTATCATCCATGCCGCTCCGGACGCACCAGCTGTCGATATCTA
>JBGTJM010000040.1:0-2863 GCA_041745115.1 Thermomicrobiales bacterium | reverse complement strand
GTTGATGGCTCCACGCCGCCTTCGTTGACTCTCCCCAAGCGATCTGTAACCAGTGGTACTCCTATGCCGGAAGCGAGTTCCGTAGCGCAGTCACTTGCCGAGCTACTTGTCCAACCTGGTCGACCAGCACTTCACAATCCTTAAGCGGGCCATATTCAAGCCGCCCGGCCAGCATGATTTGCGTCTTCAATTCAGCTAATGATCCGCGAGCAATACCCAGGAATCTGGAAAATTCCTTGGCACCGCCCCTGGCCTGGCCTTCCGCGATATTCGATGGCACGGAAACAGCAGCGCGGCGCATCTGAGCGACGAGACCGAATCGCCCTGTTTCGGGGAATGAGGCGGTGAACTCGTATACAATCTCGGCCAGCTCCATACTCGCCTGCCAAACTCGCAAATCGGTGAAGTCATTGTTCTTTCCGGCTCTGTATGAGGTCCCAATCTCAGCAACAGCCGACCCCTCGAAATCTGATAAACCCCAGAGATCATCCTCCACAGCACCACCTCAGCCCTCTACTCACTGTCAACCATCTACCATCCACCATGTACCATCTACCCTTCGCCATCTACTTCAGATACGGCCTCAGCACATCGCGAGCCAGATAAAATCCTCGCTTCACAACCTCTTCAGAACCTTCAAACGCCCGATCCTCGTGCTCGATACTCACCACATAGTCATAGCCCACCCGGTACAGCGCCCCGATCACTTCATGCCAGCGAACTGCACCGAGTCCAGGCAACCGCGGAATCGCCCAGCTGAATCCGCAACCCAGCGTGCCATCCTGATACAGCATCTCCCGGTCGATCTCCAGATCTTTCGCATGGAAATGGAAGATCCGGTCCTTGAAATCGTGGATCACCCGCACTTCGTCGATGAACTGCCAGATCAAATGCGACGGATCCATGTTCAGACCAAAGTTGTCGTCCGGGATGATCTCGAACATCTTCCGCCAGATAGACGGTGAGTACGCCACATTCTGCCCGCCCGGCCAGGTCTGCTCCCACACCATCGGACAGTTTTCGATCGCAATCTTGATCTCCCGGTCCCGCGCGTATGCCACGAATCCCGGCCAGATCCGGGCGAATTCCTCCAGGTTCTCTGCGGCGCTCTTCGACTGATCTGCCCCGACGAATGTCCCGACAATGGGCACCTCCAGCAGCGCCGCCGCATCGATCACCTTTTTCAGATGTTCCGCAGCTGCCGCTCGGTGTTCGGCATCTTCCGACAGATAATTTGGGTAGTAAGCGAGCGAAGAGATTTCCAGCCCGCTATCCGACATCACGGCCAGCACCTCTCGCGCCCCGGCTTTGTCCAAACCATCGACATCGATATGCGTGACCCCGCCATATCGGCGCTCGGCCTTTCCTTTCGGCCAGCAGGCCACTTCCAGCATTTCGAACTGACTCTCGGCAGCCCAGCCTGCCACCTCACTCAGAGACATTTCCGGCAGCGCCGCAGTGAGAAATCCAAGCTTCATCGGTAAAACTCCTGGTTCGGACACATCTGTCCTTCTTACAACCGAATATCAACCCACGAACGACTTGTGGCACTCTCCAGAATCGCCTCTCCAACCTGCAGTGCATACAACCCATCCTCAAACGTTGGATACTCCGGTGCTTCCGGGGGGCGTCCAGCCTCGATAGCAGCATAGACCTTGGCATACAGTTGCTTGAACGTGTCAGGAAAACCCTCGGCGTGCCCGCCCGGATAGCTTGTGATCTGACGAGCCTCATCCGAAAGCAAGCCAGGATCACGCAGCAGCAGCTCGCTCGCCTTGTCTCGTTCGCCGATCCAGAGCTCCTCAGGCCGCTCCGATAGCCAGGCCAACGATTTCCGTGAGCCATCGATTTCGAATCGAAGATGATTCTTCCTGCCGGCGCTGACTTGTGAAACGGTCAATACCCCGTGCGCACCATCGTCGAATCGCAACAGGATGCTGGCATAGTCCTCGGTCGAGATGTCCCGTGCCTCGTAATCCTCGGGATCAAGTGCCTTCCCGGCAAACGTCTCCACTGGCTTGGTCGGCTTCTTGCGCACAGGCAGCAGGGTCGCAAAATCAGCACACACCGAAGCGACGCGTTGACCACCAATAAAGGTCAGCAAATCGAGCCAGTGAGAACCAATGTCCGCGACGGCTCTCATCTCTCCGCCGAGATCGGACTCCAGCCGCCAGTTCCAGTCCGTTTCTTTCAACAACCAGTCCTGCAGATAGGCCCCATGAATCAGGTTCACCGATCCAAGCTCACCTGAACGCACCATTGACCGCGCCTGGTGACACTGAGGGTAAAACCGAATATTGAAGTTCACCGCATGGACGAGCCCGGAATCGTTCGCCAGTTGGAGCAGCGTCTCGCCTTCGGCAGCAGTCATCGCCAGCGGTTTTTCGCAAACCACGTGCTTCCCGGCTGCGAGCACCTGCTCGACCATTGCTGCATGCAGATGATTCGGTGTGGTGATATGCACGCAGTCGAGATCCGGTACTTCGAGAAGCTCATCGAGTGACGAATACGCCCTCGGCAACCGCATCTGAGCCGCTTTTCTCGTGGCCGCCTCTGGACTCGAACCTACGATTCCCAGGACATAGATGCCGTTCCGCCTCAATGCCTCCACATGCACGGGTCCGATGAACCCCGTTCCCACCACTGCCGCGTTGAGCGTCCTGTGCATATCGTGCACCCCTTCTGGCGGTAAGAAACTACCCTGCAGTAACGGTTTTCATCTGAGACGTATCTGGCTTCAGTTGGGACTCAGCACGTCACCAGCCGTTTAGACCGATCTGCCAGTCAGTGACAGTGAAGTCACCTGAACCCTTTCGAATGTGCAAACCATCCAGCACGTTGATTATCCGGACACGACCACGCC
>JBGTJM010000039.1:0-3155 GCA_041745115.1 Thermomicrobiales bacterium | reverse complement strand
CGGCAGGTAGGCTTCGCCAACATCCCAGGATGATGCAGCAACAGGCTCATCGCACGATCCTTCGTGGATCGAAACAAGCTGGCCGCCCATCTGGTTCTCGACTTGCACCTCATCATCCTGGGCGAGGGTGCCAATCGATCCAGAGACGACTACCGCCCCCATCAGGATTACGGCGCTCAGCACGCCAAACATACGTGAAAGTGTGGACATTGATCTTCCTCCAACGTCTTAGGCCCCAACCCTTTGCGTGGAGCTCGTAGGAATGCATGAGCAAGAAACGTGCCTACCGTTGACCGCGCCGCGGCATGTCACTCAGCGGCGCTTGGCAAGGAAAGGAGATAGAAGGAAAGGGCGTGAATCACCGGACGAACGCTGATGGCGAGCGAGCGTCGGGTACTGGTTACAGTGAACCGATGGCTGGACGGCATGCAATGAGCTGAGGGGAGCCGGTGGACGTGGCCGGGACCTGTTCGTGCAGCGGCTCCTGTGCAATCGATTGGCAGTCGGGCTAGAAGGCGGGCACGTAGTCTGGATCGATCTGCCGAATTCCGCCTTCTGGAGGGGTGTACCCCATCGTCACAAGATAATCGACGACTTCTTCGATGACATCATCGGGCGTAGAGGCTCCAGCGGTGATGCCTATGGTCGATCGATCGGAAAGCCACGCGGAATCGATGTCTGAAGGCCGCTCGATATGATGCGACTCCACGCCCATCTTGTTGCCCACCTCAGCGAGACGCGCTGTATTACTGCTCTTCTTGCCACCGATTGCCAAGATGATGTCGCAATGGTCACGCTCTATGAGACGCATGAGGGCGTTCTGCCGTTCACTGGTGGGTTCGCAAATGGTGTTGCAAAGCCGGAACTCGCCCCCCTCGGGAACGACCATCTCCTGCACCTGCCGGGCAAACTTCATTAGCTCATCGACATTCTTCGTGGTCTGGCTTACCAGAGCCACCTTGCGGGGAGGCGTTATCTTGTCCGGTCCTTCATCGCCACGCCGAGCATTCCAGGGCAGATCTTCGAGCTTCTTTGCCGACACGGCCTTCGAAGTGGCGGCCCAGCCGAGCACACCCTTGACCTCTGGATGGTATGAATCGCCGTACACGACCAGAAAATAGCCTTGCCTCACCAGTTTCTGGGCCAGCCTCTGAACTTTTGTGACCAGCGGGCAGGTCGTATCGACCAGCTCGAGCTGGGCCTGTGTGGCCTGCTCTGCCAGGTGCGGCCCCATGCCATGCGCTGTGATCGCCACGCGCTTGAAGCCTTCGCGGGTGGCGGTATCGATGGAATCAGCGCCAATGACGCCCTTGAGGCGCAGCCGCTCTACGACCTGCGGGTTGTGAATGATGTCGCCCACCGGCGCAATCGGGCCTGCTTTCAGAGCAGAGTCCTCGATGATATCCAGTGCCCGCCGCACGCCCCAGCAATAGCCAAGCTCGTCGGCCACGACGATTCGCTTCTGGGCGCTCGGTGCATCTACAGTGATCTGGCTCATTGATGGTCGCTCGCAAGTGTGGAGTGGAAAAGCGTTCAATGGCAGAAGCGTTCGCATCGCTCTCGCCACTGTCAAAGTATAGCGACCGATTGATTGATGGTTCGTAGTCGGCAATCAACCGCCCCGGCTACGGGGACAAAGACGATTCGATTCAGTACTGAATGACCTGCTTGCCTTCGGCAGCGGCCTTTTCTTCGTCAAGCATGTCGGCGTATCCGGCAGGGAACGTGATGGTGTCCGGATTGCCGTCGCTGACGTACAGACGATCGGGGCGTTGCTCGAACTGACCGAACCAGAAGTCGAAAAAGAGATCGGCCTCACCTTCAGCCGGGTAGTCCTTGGCGCCGATTCGGGCTATCGACATGACATCGAAGTCGACGCTCGAAGGTGAGTACGCCGGATTGGCACCGGCCGCCACTACGCTGGTGAGCGCGAATGCTTCACCTTCAAAGGTCCAGCCGTTGCGGATCCATTGCCACTGTTGATCTGCGTTCTCCCCTTGGGGGAAATTGCCGTAGGGAAGAATGAGGATACTGTGCGCTTTGCCCTCAGGCGCTTTTTCCTGTAGCCACCGAGTGGTGTCGACGATCTTTTTCTGAAAGACCTCGTTGCTAACATCATAGAGATCCTGGTGGTCCCAGGTGTGATTGCCGATCTCGTAGCCGTTGTCGACCAGCCACTGCAGCTTCTGATCGCAGAACTGGGTTTGGTCGGGAGCCTCGAAGTCGAAGCACCAGATCGGCAGCATCGAAAAGAACGCGGTGCGACCAAAATCAGGATGGGCTGCAAAGAACTCTTCCATGATTCCCACTGCTGAGTCTGGATCGATCGTGACCGAACCGTCCGCCGCGATCTGGTAGTAGAACTGATTCGGCCTGGAGTCATCGAAGGTCAGGACAAAGGGTTTCTTGCCCGCGGGCGCTCGAATCTGATTAGTGACATAGTCGTGAAATGGAATGACATAAAAATCATTCTCGTAAAGCCACTGGAGGTCTGCCTTAAATTCGTCGATTGTCCGCCAGAGGACATCGCCTTCCTGATTCGGACCGTATTCCTGCACGATGTTGTGATACATCAGTACCGGAACATTTCCCAGTTCATTCGGCTGATAGAGATCGATTTCTTCGGGTGTCAGGATCGTTCCAGTCACAGCAGGAGCTTGTGTGGACTCCGCCTCGAGCGTGGGCGTTTGAGGCACCTGCTGGGTGGGGGTCGGATCGGCAGCGCCGGCTTCACCTGTAGGTTCCGGCTCTGGCTCAGTCAGGTCTGGTGGAGGTGCGGGAGCATCCGTCGTTTCGGATGGCGGTTCGCCCTGATACCAGACAATCTGGCCAGTGCGATCGTCATCGTCATCCCCACCAAAGCCACACGCAACGAGAAACGGTGTCAGCAGAAGCATCGTGAAGAGAAACGATAGTTGATTGGAGAATCTGGATCTCAATGGATGATCGATCGGTTCAGGTAGGACAATCTGGGAACATCTGGCAGTGACGAAACTTGACCTGCCGTGTGGTGCTTCAGGTTGACTCACGATGACACAACCTCGGACCGCAGGCTCCCACGATCTGGCAGCGGCACCATGATATGGCAAATCCGAGTATAGAAGTCTGCGCAAACCGTGTCGAGACGTGGCGATGCGTTCGAGATCACGACTCTT
>JBGTJM010000038.1:0-2802 GCA_041745115.1 Thermomicrobiales bacterium | reverse complement strand
TTGTTCGCCACGGCAACCGGGCACATTCTCTCGACCAGAGAAGGTGGAGAGAAACCGCTGGGCCAGAACGACTGTTTCGTGGACGTCGGCGCATCGTCAAAGGAAGAAGCGGAAGCGCTCGGGGTGCATGTCGGGGCAGGGGTGATCTGGAACTCGCCAGCCAGGGTGTATGGCTCCCGGATCGTTGGCAAGGCTGTCGACGATCGCGTCGCGCTGGCGCTGATGACGCATCTGCTGATGGAGATTTCCGCTGCCGACCTGACCTACGACCTGACGTATGCCGCCACAGTGCAGGAAGAGATTGGTCTGATCGGGGCCACGTCGCTGGACAAGGTGGGCGATTTCGATATGGCGATTGCGATCGACAATGGGCCCATTGCTGATTATCCGGGAACTGATGCGCATGAGATGCCGGTGAAGCTAGGGCATGGGCCATCAGTGGTGTACAAGGATTCCTATACCCACTACGACCGGCGGGTGATCAACCAGCTACTCGCGGTGGCATCGGCGCATGATATTCCTGTGCAGCATTGCATCTTTCCTGGATTCGGGAGTGATGGGGGTGCGTTGATCCGGGCGGGAATTCCTACTGCGCTGCTGGCGATCGCGACCCGCTACACGCATTCACCCTTCGAGATGCTCGACGAACGCGATCTGGATGGCGCATTGCAGCTTTTGAAGCGATTCGTGACCACGCCTTCGCAACCGCTGCCGGCGGGACCATCCTGAGCGGATTTGCCTATCGAGCGAAAAAGCTCAGCGATCGCTCGTCGCTCAACAGGAGCGGTGAGCGGGAGCATTTCGGACTGGCCAGGCTGAAGACTGTGGATCGACCGGGTTTCGGTGGCGTGGGCTGGAGGAACCTACTGACTGCCGTTGGTTCGGGCTGTCGCCCTGTCCCCTTCGCCGGTGCTTCCTGCGGTTCCCTTCGCGCTCTCCTGGGTGCTTTGCTTGCGGTTGGCTGCCGGGGTGCTCTCGCCGCTTCGACCGAATGCTTCGTTGCCGTTGCTGGTCGTTGCGCCGTGCACCCCTTTTTGTGGGGGCCTCCTTCCGCCTGCTCCGCTTCCGTTCCTTCGCGTCGTTTCCCGCTGGTTGCGGTCCGGCGTTGGTTCGTTTGTTCCTCTCTGTCAGTAGGCTTCTGCAGCCCGCGCGTTCCCTCCTCTGGCTAGACCCAGCGAAAATCGAAATCGGCCCGGGCATTCCGGCCGGTTCCGAACATCCGCTGATACTCAGAAACAGAGACATTCGTCTTTCTGATGGCGCACCTGCAGCATGGATGCGCTCTGGTGATGAAATCCGGACTCGCCCAGCGCTTGTTGCGGGCGTGTTCGATACAGGCTTTGCAGACGTTGCAGCTGTTGCTGGGCCGCGTATCGGTCGGGTGGTCGCAAGTTTCGGGTGCGTGGGAGCAGTTCGGGTCGAGTACGTAAATCATGACCTGCCGCCGCTGACCGAGCGCGGTCTGGAGCGAACCGGGAAGCAGCGCGACGACAGCAGCCAGCGCGCCGCCCAGCCGGAGCATTCCTCTTCGCGTGAATCTCTGTGGTTGAAACGCCATCGGTGCGACACTCCGCCCGAAGATCGGCAGCGACCTGTATTTCACATCGTGTTAACACTTTACGACTGCCGGATTGCGAAGTCAATATGTATGTTCGGGAATTTGAAGATTTTCAGCGAGTCAAAATGCCCGATATTCTAAGAACTCGTGACGATGAACGCTCGCGTGACGACGCCGGAGAGTGCCGACTGAACGTCTCAGCCGCCTTCGACGATGCACCCCGGATGGTTTCTCGTCAAAGGCGGGTTTGTCTTCGGCGGAGTCTGGCTCTGGGCCCAAGGCAATTGCCAGACTCATTGTTCTTCGATTGATGCCTCTGCCGGGCGTTCGCGCACGGCGCGGCCGGCAACGTATGCAGCAGCCGCAGCTATGGCCGCCGCTCCGATAGCGGCCGAGCGATCGCCAGCGGTTCCAGCACCGGTGCTCGGCAGAGTGTGGATTTCGGGCAGCTTGGGATCTGGGTCCTTATCCGGATGATCGCAGCAATGGGCGTCGCACGATCCGTCATGACAGCAACAGGTGCCTTTTGGGCAGTCCCGATCGTGTCGGCAGCCGTGATCCTTGCAGCATTCGGCCGAACAAGAACCGTCCTTACAGCAGCATTTGCCGGGCGGGCAGTGGCGATCGTCGTGACAGATCACATTGCAACAGTCAGCCGAGCAGCTACCGCCAACCGCGCAGCAGCACTCGTCTTTCGGGCAGTCGTGATCGTCGATGCAGCAGTCGGGCTCTGTCCGACAGATGCCACCCTCCGTGCATGAATCGCCAACGCAGACCCATGGCTCGCAGATTGAGCACGCGTCAGAACAGTCGTCGTCTCCACAGCATTCTGCGCATTGGATGAAGCCGTTGATGCAACACTGGAGACCACCATCGGCACACTTGTCCGGCAGCTCGCACATGAACTCTGAAGTGCAGACCTCGCACGGCCCGCACTGGCTGTCCTCACTGATGCAGGATCCCGCAGGAATAAAGTCAAACTCACAGACGCCGCACTCGCCCGGGCAATCACTATCGTGGCAGCACTCGGCGCAGACGAGGGTGTTTGCGAAGGGATTGCAGCAGGCGAGTTCGCCCTCGGGACAGGCAAGCTGATTCGCGACGCAGGTTCCAGCGTCGCAGAAATGGCACGGTGGACAGAGGCTGACGTCATCGGCGCATTGGTCGTTGACGCAAACGGCGCACTGGCCAGGACAGTCGTCGTCGCTGCAACATTCGTCGCAGCAGGCCCGGCAGGTGCCATC
>JBGTJM010000037.1:0-11824 GCA_041745115.1 Thermomicrobiales bacterium | reverse complement strand
GATGAAAATCACCGCTTTGAAAACTCTCGTCGTCAACGCCCGAATGCGAAACTGGGTATTCGTCAAAGTGGAAACCGACGAGGGTCTCTACGGTTGGGGCGAAGCGAGTCTGGAGTGGAAGACTCGCGGTGTCACAGGCTGCATCGACGACCTTGCGCCACTGATCATTGGCCAGGATCCGCGTAGAATCGAACATCTCTACCAAGTTATGTATCGGCACTCTTTCTTCCGAATGGGCGTTGTCGGAATGAGTGCCCTTTCCGGTATCGAGCAGGCCTGCTGGGACATCTGGGGAAAGAGTCTCAATGTCCCGGTCTATCAGCTGCTCGGCGGCGCAGTCCGGGACACGATCCGGGTGTACGATCACCTGGGTGGAGGGGAATTGACGAGGATCTACCTGGACGACGCACCACAGCAGTTTGCCGAGAACGCCGTGGCGTGTCTTGAGGCTGGCTTCGATGCCATA
Organism: Thermomicrobiales bacterium; assembly: GCA_041745115.1. Lineage (GTDB taxonomy): Bacteria > Chloroflexota > Chloroflexia > Thermomicrobiales > UBA6265 > JAHBVL01. Next base: position 11,358 of record JBGTJM010000037.1, on the reverse strand, counting down.
AAGGCCCTGGTTGTTCCTGTGACTGAGCCCATCGACAATTACAAGATGGTTCGGCATGCCGAGCACGCCATGGCGGCAATTCGCGACGCGGTAGGCGAAGACGTGGACATTCTCGTCGATCTCCATGGCCGTACGACACCAGCAATGGCAATCGAATATGCGCATGCCCTTGAGCCATATCGTCCATTTTTCTTCGAAGAGCCCTGTCCTCCAGAGAACGTGGCGGGCATGGCCAAGGTCGCTCACGCGACACGCATCCCTGTCGCAACAGGAGAGCGACTCGTCACCCGCTTTCAGTTCCGCGAACTGCTCGAAGCGCATGCGTGTGCAATCGTTCAACCTGATCTCTGCCATTGCGGTGGACTATGGGAAGCCCGCAAAATTGCTGCAATGGCCGAGGCTTACTTTGTGGCGATCGCACCACACAATCCGCTCGGTCCCATTGCTTCAGCGGCGAACGCGCACTTCGGATTTGCAGTTCCTAACTTCCTGATCATGGAGGCCGTCCGAGCAGACGTACCCTGGCGCGATGACGTGGTGCTGAACCCGGTTAGGCCGAGTGGCGGGAGACTTACACTGCCCACCGAGCCTGGACTTGGCATCGACGTCAATGAGGCGGCGGCAGCCAGACACCCCTTTCAGCAGGAAGTCCTGATGCAGACCTGGCACCAGGACGGAGCAGTCGCAGACTGGTAGCTGAACGGGCGAACTGCGGGGCTTCCGTGGGACAACCCGTCTACCTGGCGAGATGAGAGCCCTCCTGGATTCCTGTTCAGGAGGATTGGAGGCTCCTTGAAAGTCACGTGGCCCTCGGAAGAAACTAGTCTCTCGCTCGCTTGAGCTAGGTCTGGCGTCACTCGCACCCGTTCTTAGCCGCATTGTGAGGTCGAGTCATAGCCGAGCATTTCTTAGCCGAACTTGCTCATCACTCCGCTAAGATCGCTCAACCGCGGCCGGGCGAGCATGTGCTCGATGTTGGATGCGGGTCTGGTCTGGTTGCGCAAGCAGTCTATCCCGCGGTTGTACCGACAGGCTCTGTAACTGGCATCGATGTCGACATTGGCGCTTTGAATGTTGCGAAGCGACTGAGCGCTGCGAACCAAATGCGCATTAATTGGCGGGTTTGCCCGGCAGAGCACTTACCGTTCGCCGATGGGCTCTTCGACCTGGTCATATGCCAGGCAGCGCTACCCCATTTCACCGATCAGCTCCAAAGCCTGCGCGAGATGAAACGTGTCCTGAGGAACCGGGGACGACTGGTGCTTGTCGTGTTTCAGTCTCTTGATCGCCATCCGATCCACGCCGCCCTGAAAGAATGCATAGCGGCTTCTATTACTCCTGAAGCGGATCCCAGCTTCTCGCTCGGGAGCCCGGCGCAACTGCAGAATTTGCTCATTTCCGCTGGATTCGACTACATCAACATCGTGCCATTTTCGCTGGCCACACCCTACGGAACACCCGATGCCTGCATCGATCAGCTTCTAAACGAGGACGTGAGTATCGGTCGATTGCGACGAGAATTCCAAAACCAGGCCTGGCCAGACTTTCGAAGTTCCCTCTCAGAACACATGGCCGAAATTCTGGAAGGAGTAACCGTAAATGGACAAGTGCTTGTGACCTATCACGTTCAGATAGGTTTGGCGACCGCCTGAGGTCCTCTCAACTGTGGTTCCCCCTCCATGAACGCTGCCTCTCGCGTAGACTCAGGTCGCTTTGGCTGTGCCTCGAAGGGATTTCGTTGAACGCTCGCTTGAACCTACCGGCTCCGATGATTCCGCTCTTCTGGGGGCTGCTCCTTCTTGAAGCAACGTACGGCGCATATCTGAGCGTTTGGCCTCTCTGGATCGAGCGACTCGGTGCTCCCATCGCAATCGTGGGGCTCGTGCTTGGCATTGGTGGATTCTTGCGGCTATTCGTAATTGGTCCATCGGCCGCAATCGCTGACCGGTTTGGCTATCGGCGAACCATTATCGTCGCTCGTGCGATAACGATTGCTGGTCTGATCGTCGCCGCGTTTGCTACGCATTGGGCTCAGCTGCTCATCGTCGTGGTTGCCATTTCGATCGGTGAGCTCGTCTTTCCGCTGGTTCAGTCGATCGTCGCATCCGAAGCCGGCGACCAGCGGATGAGATCGTTTGCGCTGGTGTTCAATGTTGGACCGTCCATCGCCCTCGCTGTGGCGCCGCTTATTGGAGCCGTGCTGGTCGGACTCTTCGGGATGCGCTCGGCGTTTCTGCTTGGGGCGGCCTTTTCGCTGTTGTCGCTGACGCAACTGGTCAAAATCTCAGAACCAGAAACCGATGCAAGCAACACGGCAACCACACCGACAAGTTACCTGGCTGCTACTCGTTTGCAATCTGTCAGGCTCATTGGCGGGTTGTTGCTCGTCACCGTGTTTTCGCTTTCGCTCGGCGTGGCCTTCATACCGACCTTTCTCAAAGACGTCCGAGGTTTTGAGCCCGCAGGTATCACGGCTCTGGGATCCCTTCCAGCGATAGGGTCAGCGATGCTGGGTCTGGCCGTGGCTCGCCTCATGTGGCTTCAGCGCCGACCCTTCATTGCCTGCGCAATCTCCGTGGGTTTGATGGCTCTTGTCCTCTTTGTGATTCGAGAATTCTCATACTTGCCATTGCTTATGGTGGCGTTTCTCCTGAGAGGAGGTCTCTTCTCGACCTGGGCGATGCTCATCTCCGCGTTGGGAGAATATGCCCCTGCATCGCTGCGTTCACGAGCGTTCGCCATTATGGAGATGATTGGAGGTCTGGCGTTTTCTCTTGGACCGATCTTCGCTGGCTTGCTGTACTCTCAGCGCAAGACGCTTCCGTTCGAGGTTGCCATACTTCTGGCTCTGGGGTTGGTTCCTGTCTATGTTCTGGCACAGCGGAAAGCGAATCGGATGCCCAAGGCGGATGTAGACCGCCGCTCCACCAGAACCAGCATAGACTCGGCTGAATCTCAACCGCCGGTTGGCGTCCCAGCTACAGTCCCAGAAGCGCACCCATAGAGTTTTGCGTAGCGCGAAAGTAGCTCTCTGCCATGCCGTCCAGAATCAGAACAATTGCTTCGCCGGGATCGCGAGAGCTGGTAGTGAAAAAGTCCCGCTTCATTTGCTCGCTCGAGAGGGTGGAGTCCGAGGAAGACGCACGATCGAAACTCAGCGAATTCAAACGAACGTATTGGGATGCCAGCCACAATTGCTCGGCGTGGGTCATTGGAGAGAACGGCGAATCCCAGCGCTCTAATGACGACGGTGAACCTTCGGGGACCGCAGGAGCACCGATACTGAACGTGCTCAACCAACGAATGCTTACCGACATCCTGGCGATCGTGACTCGCTACTTTGGTGGCACGCTTCTGGGGTCGGGCGGACTGATCCGTGCATACGGTCAGGCCGTGTCAGACACGATCGATCAGGTCGGTGTCATCGAGCGGCGATTGATTCTGGTAACCGAGGTTCGTGCAAGCCATCAGGATGCCGGCCGAATCGAGAACGCCGTGAGAAACAGCCATTACCACCTCGCTGGCATCGATTATTCAACGAAGGTGACGTTCACCCTGCATCTTGCCGAATCTGATGTATCTGACTTTGCCGAATGGATCGCTGAAACGTCGGCTGGCCAGTACACACCCACCGTTGTCGGAAAGCAATACGCCGAGTTTCGTGTTTCTCGTTGATACGCTGCTTGCGGGTTGGCATCTCCACTTCGGTTCAGATCGAGAGAATGGCTTTCGCTCCTCGATGACGGAATTCGATGCCTTGCGTGAATTCTGGCCAAAGCGGAAAGCGATCCGCTTGCCGAACTTTCACGGGGTCAAGACGGGCCAGAACGCTCAACCCGAGGCATGGCCCGGCTCTCAGGCGCAACCGACGCGCTTCCTGATGAGTCGACAAGATCGACCATTTGAGCAAGGTGACCCAGCGGATGCCCGATCAGGCATGCGTCTATCCACTCCGCAGCTGAACGGGCGGGCTCCCCACGGATGTGTCTTCCCGTCCGATTCAGCTCCTCGCTCGATAACTGGCGAACGAACTCAGCGGTGGTTCTGGCAACCTCCCGAAGGTACTGCCTAACCTGTTCTGGAGCGTCATGGCGGTGAATTTCGGCTTGCTCGCGGTTTGTTGCATCGAGCCAGTCATGAGCCCAACCGTCAATTTCTTCGCCCCGTGCGATCTTCTGGAACTCTGCGGCCTCATTCTCCAATGCCCAGCCGATGTGATGCAGCAGCGCCCCTACTGACTTCTCCTCGATTTCGACGTCCTCATTCCACACCCAATCAGGCAACGCATCGATGATGTCGAGAACCTGCTTGATCACAGCCTCGAGTCGTATTGATAGCGCATTCCCATCACTGGCGCTGCTACTCATAATCGCTAGCTTGCTTCTGAGTCATCGAGTGGCTGTAGCAACTCTGGCCGGTTGTTGCGCACATTGTTCACCTCGCGGCTCACTGGAAAGACCACCATCTCATCAGCAGGATAAGAGCCCAGCAGGTGGCGAATCGCACCAGCGTCCGTCAGTGCAGGATCCATCCATTCAGCCTCGTCATCTTCATGCAGAATGACCGGCATGCGGTCGTGGATGCTCGACATCACATCGTTTGCCGATGTGGTTATGATGGTGTAGCTCGCAACAACATCGCCGTCTTCGCCTTTTGCTTCGTCATAGAGGCCAGCAAATGCAAAGAGGTCCTTGTCCGCGACCGAAATGTAGTACGGCTGCTTGTGATCCCCCATGTTCTTCCATTCATAAAAACCGTTCGCAGGTACCAGGCATCGGCGGTTCTTGATCAAACCTCGGAACATCGGTTTCTCGGCTAGCGTCTCCGCCCGGGCGTTGATCGGCGAGATTGCTTTCGAGTCGCCTGGTTTCGACCACCTTGGGATGAGTCCCCATTTCATCGTGCGCCCCTGGCGGCCTTCCTCTGCAGTTTCGGTGATGACAGGCATAGAGCTCGTGGGCGCAACGTTCCAGGAGTGGGGCAGGGTAATTGTCAACTGGCGCAGTTGAAACCGCTCCGACAAATCCTCAGGTGCATCAAGTACATATCGCCCACACATCGCGTTTTCTGCCTCACTTCAAGTTGCCGTATCAACTTCCGAGCATACCATTCTGTCTTGTCCTAAGAGGGTTGCATTGGACTCGCTGACATTTCCGCATGATCACGTACCGTTCTGGCGAAAAACTCAAGCACACTACGGCGCGTACACTTTGGAAGGAACGTCGAACTACACAAGGAGTCAGAAGTGAAGCCTACCCGTGGCCAACGAATCTCCCGACGCGAGTTGCAGCGGCTGCTGCTCGTCGCACCTGCGCCACTAGCGGCAGCGCTCCTGGCCGGAAGGCTTTCAGGCATCGCTCTTTCTCAGGAATCCAGCGCCTCGCCTGAAGCAACGCCGAGCCTGGCTCCGACTCCGGAATGCGGCGAGGATGACGACCTGGCACTGACGATTCCCCAAACAGCCGGACCATTCTTTACTCCAGACAGTCCCGAGCGGACATCGCTCCTCGAGGAAGGCGTTCTTGGCACCGAACTCCACGTTAGCGGCTACATCTACTCGACTTCCTGTCAACCGGTGCCGGGCGCGTTTATCGACTTCTGGCAAGCCGATGATGACGGGGTATACGACAACAAGGGATACCGCCTCCGCGGACACCAATTCGCGGACGATGAAGGCCGATACGAACTGACGACAATCCTACCTGGCATTTACCCGGGAAGAACTCGGCATATCCATGTCAGGGTTCAAGCGCCAAATGGACCGGTACTGACCACTCAGATCTATTTTCCAGACGACCCGGGCAACGCTAGCGACAGAATCTTCGACGAGCGTTTGGTAGTCGATCTGTCGAGCGAGGATGATCGACTCGCCGCTTTCTTCACGTTTGTGCTTCAGGACGGGGAATGACCCTGGTTCGTTTCGTTTCAGGCTGCAAATCCGTAGTCGAACGCGTCGCCTCTTCGATCTAGTAGCGAAGCCGCTGCTCGTGAAAAGCAACTCCTGGCCGCCTTCTCCAGTCCATTCGAGTTTCGGCATAAGCTCTCGGGTTGGACCCGCTAATTGACACTGGCTCGATTCTTGCTCATCATCTGAGTATCCCGATTCTGGGAGTTCACTTGTGGAAGGGATGGCATCGATGCTTTTCTATTGCAGGTTTACGTGGTATCCGGGAACATCCAGAAAAGATGTCGCAAGACGCGTCATTCAGCAGGATCAGGCAGGAACGAACAATCCTGACCGCATCAAAGGCTGGTATACGCTGGCTGGAGGCGGCGCCGGCTTCTTGCTGGTTGAAGCGAAGACTGCTGAAGAGGTGAGTGAGATCGTTCAGCCGTACATGGACCTGATGAGCTGGAACTGTCACGCCGTCTCGGAAAACACCTATGCCGAGACGATCGAGGATCTCAAGAAGGAACTCTGAGTACCACGAATCGAACGATGAACGCGTACCAGTCCTGGTTTGTTGGCAGGGACATGCGAGGGTTCAAAAGGAGATTCAAAGATTACGGTACTGTCGCACGAATGCGAACCAAACCTGGCAAGGAAGCCGATTTGCTCGCCATGAATGAAGAAGGAGCGTCGGACGTGCCAGGCATGGTGTTCCAGCACGTCTATCGCCTGGACGGGGCAGAGAACGAGTACATACTTGTGGTGGGATTCAAGGACAAGGATGTCTACGTGGCGAATGCCAACAGCCCTGAGATGCACGAAAGCTACCTGGCCTATCGCGAGTTGCTGGAAACTGATACGGAGTGGAACGATGGGGAGGTTATCTACTCTTCAGGACTCTAGATCGAATCGGACGTTGAGGGCACTGCTCACTCCCCCAACATCCGGTCATTGGCCATCTTCGACAGTCATTTAACCTTGGCAGGCTCCTCGGAAGAAGCCTTGAGCGCCACACCAACTTTCGAGTTGCTTCTGATGAATTCTTCCGTTTTGTCGCGAGCGACATCGTCAGGATACTGCTCCGGCGGCGACTTCATGAAATAGGACGATGGCGCGAGAAGCGATCCGCCGATGCCGTGATCCATGGCGAGCTTCGCGCATCGAAGCGCGTCGATCACTACGCCCGCGGAGTTCGGTGAGTCCCAGACCTCGAGCTTGAGCTCGACGTTCAGTGGCACGTCCCCAAACGTCGTTCCTTCCATACGAATATGCGCCCACTTGCGGTCCTCCAGCCAGGGAACGTAATCCGAAGGGCCGACATGCACATTGTCAGCACCAACGTCATACGGAATCTGGGAGGTTACAGCGTTTGTCTTCGAAACCTTCTTCGAGTCGAGACGCTCTCGTTCCAGCATGTTGAGAAAATCGGTGTTTCCGCCGAAGTTCAGCTGATAGGTGCGATCGATCCGCACCCCGCGGTCCATAAACAGATTTGTCAGAACACGATGCGTGATCGTGGCGCCAACCTGGCTTTTGATGTCGTCGCCAATGATCGGCACCCCACGCTCCTCGAACCGCTTTTGCCAGTAGGGCTCCTTGGCGATGAACACGGGTATGCAGTTAATAAATCCACAGCCAGCTTCGAGGACTTGCTCGACATACCACTTGGTGGCCATTTCTGAGCCAACAGGCAAGTACGAGACAACGACATCGGTTTTGGTCTCTCGCAGAATCTTCACAATATCGGCGGTTTCGCCCGGGGCTTTCGTGATGATCTCTGAGAGGTACTTCCCAAGTCCATCGTGCGTCATCCCTCGATGAACCGGCACGCCGAGATTGGGCACGTCTGCGAAGCGATAGGTATTGTTCGGCGCGGCGTAGATCGCTTCGGAAAGGTCTTTGCCAACCTTGTTGATATCGATGTCGATGGCTGCGGAAAATTCGATGTCCCGAATGTGATAACCACCCAGGTTCACGTGCATCAGGCCAGGAACAAACTCACCTTCGGGAGCGTTCTGGTAATAGTGGACTCCCTGCACGAGTGAGGAAGCGCAGTTCCCAACGCCAATTATCGCGACGCGCACCTTTCCCGAGTGCTGACCTTCATGTCCATTGACCGGTTTGCCGTTCGAAGATCCGTTCTTCTTTGCCATCCTTCAAATCCCTCTTATTGTTGACACTCAGAGACACCTGCACCAAATCCGCTTGAGCCTGTCACATCGGAAATGCGGCCCGCGTTGATCATCTCGTAGCCAGCATCCCAGCGTGCACGAGCAAAAATCGGTTCAGTCTGGGAAGGACCAGTCAATGGTCGAACCGCTGGCAGTGTAACGCGTTATCGAATGGTTCTCGAGCACGCTATTGGCCGACGATCAGTTGAGCGACCGAATCCACAAACTGCGCTGGATCCCCGGCCGGTGACGAACCGCCAAGCCGAATCAGGTAGTTTCCATCCTGAACGTAAAGTACGTAGAGGTTCACCCCTTCGCCTGGTCCCTCGAGACCTCTTGCGTTGTCGCCGATTGGCACGTTACCGACGTCTTGAAGTCCCTGAGCGGCCACAACGATATCCGAATAGTATTCGAGAGCCTCTGCCGCCCCATCGGAAGTTGCAAATCGATGAATACTCACTGAAAGAAAGGTGGCATCACCGCCGAATGACTCGGCATCAGTTCGATTGAAGTCGCGGTAGAGGTTCTCCCGCCAGCGCCAGCCTGTAAGCAAAGTCTCACCGTCGTCACCGAGCTGAGCTCCGACTTCAGCCCGACTTCGTTCACCCTCCAGAGCCACGGACCAAGATCCCGCCAGGGCTGAAGGTTCTGGGAGGAGTGCTTCAGCGCTTTGGATCGTCGTGGCGGACTGCTGCTGTCCAGACGAACTCGACTCGCTTTCGGCAATCTGGGCAGTTGGAGCTGGATCCGTTACGGCCTCGGTGGGCTCAGAAACCGGGACCTCTTCCTCGACGGTGGGCGTCGGCTCAGCATCAACTCCGTTCGAAGTAGACTCAGCTTCGGTATCATCAACGGGTGTAGCTTCTGAATCCACGTTATCAGAAACCTGAGTTCCGATTTCGACCAAACCAGCAGTGGTGCCTGGGTCGTCATCATCTCCAAATATCCGTGTTGCGACAAACGCGCTGCCAGCTACCACAATCGCCAGCAGCAATCCTCCGAAAAGATATCGAATCCACTTGTTGCCACGTTCACCACGCGGTTTGATGGGGATCGGCGGCTTCATGGGTCTGTACTCGGGAGGCTCCGGACCCAGGCTGCCATGTGGACCATACCAGGGCCCCCCGGACCCGCTTCCCGCAGGCTGAGCGTAGATCTCAGCGGTCCGAGGAGCGTCCAGGTCGTCTGTTGGTTCGGGAGGAGTCCAGGGAGGACGTTGAGATCGGGACGAGCCCTGTGCCGAACGATTCGGGCGAGAGGGACGTGGTTCCATGCGTTGTGTGGTTCCTCACTGAAGTTGCATTGCTACTGCCTGCAGCATGAGGGCGGGACGTAAGCGGAGACAAATCACGCTACAGACAGGGAGTATAGCCGTGACGCCCAAACCAGAACTCGAGCAGAGCAGCTTGATGGGCAGTACAAACTGATCTACTCAAACAAACGCTTCAGCGCCTGAGGCGGTTCCACAGCGTAGTCAATCGCACCCCAGATTTCTGCGGAATGTCCGGGCGAGAGCTGCATCAGCATCGCTGCCTTATCCGATTTTCGTAGAGAGATATCGTGCCGTTGACTCATGTCACACAACCGTATGTGGTTTCTGGCATGAACGTACGGTTTACAGTTGCCTCTGTGGCAAGTACCATTGCACTATGCACTTGCAGAGTTGAGAAGGTGCCATGCAGTCAATGACCCTTCTCTGCCTTCAGACCCGTGTGAAGGAACCATTGCCGCGATGGCCGAAACCCCGCTCACTTCGACCATAGAACCACGCGACCGCACGACAGATCAACCACAGCTTCGCCTCTTCCTGACGAGCGATGTGCGGGCTGCGACCGGCTTATCCCGAACCCATCTCGACTTCTACATTCGTGAACAGTTGGTCAGGCCGATTGGCAGAACTGAAAGCGGTTTTCTGCTGTTCGATCAGGCGGAAGTCGACTTGCTCACCAGGATCGTTCAGGATCGGCGCGATGGGCTGCCGCTGAAGACCATCCGGGAAAGGGTCGGACGATGACCATTTCGACATCATCCCGATTCAATCTCGCCCGGCAACTATGGGTCAGCCGGTCACTTGAGGCATTCGACCCCACCCAGCGAAACACATCGATGTATTACCCGGCTCTCGGCCAGCTTGATGCGCTCGAGCGACTGCGTCAACCGCTGGCTCCTGGCTCGATGGTCGTTGTTTCCGGGCCCGCGGGAGTCGGCAAAACCATGGTCCGCAGGATCCTTACGGAAGCTGGCGGGACCAGTTCGTCACAAAAGGTTCTGACCATGCCAGAACCACCTCATCCTGACACCCAGTTCTTGAGGCGGCTCATCGAACTGGGAGGCAGGAACGCCAAGGCTCGCACTGGCCTCGCCCTTACTGATGAGTTTTTGAAATCAGTGGCGAGCAGCGCGCAACAAGGATGTATCACCACGATCGTCCTCGACGATGCGCATCAACTCTCCGCGGCGCAGCTTGAGATGATTCGGTCGATTCTTTCGAACGCAGCACCCGCGTTTCCAGTCAGTGCCATTGCGTTCGGAGAACCAGATCTTGTCGACCGGATTGGCAGACGGCAACTACTCGCTGATCGAGTAACGGTGCATCACGTCCTGAATCCACTAAACCCTGACGACGCATTTCAGCTTTTGAGTCATCGCCTTGCTGTCGTTGACGGCCCGTTTCTCGCGGACGTCATAGACAGCGACGCACTGGTTGCGATGTATCACATGGCCGGTGGCTTGCCAGGGGCACTCCTCGCTCTCGTTTCCGACGCTTTCCGCCTTTCTGCGAGCCGGACTTCCGATCGGCCCCGGATTGATATCCACTGCGTCGAAGACATGCTCGTTACGAGGGGCGACAAGTTTCTCTCGCCAACATCTGGACTCGAAACGGCGATCGTGGAACCAGATTTTGGTTCCGCTGATACCTGGACTTGAAAGGAGGTGATGTGATGTCCGGATCGACGAAAACCAGCGTGAATCAGCGCGCCAACGCTGAATCAGCATTAACGCAAGAGACCAGCGCGCCAACGCCGGTCCCTTTCGATTTCGTCAGATTGAGTGGTTCGACTTTGAACCTTGTTCCGGAAGCGAATTAGCCGTCGCCAAACAGACTGTTCGCGCTCCGATTTGAGATAGCCATGATCCCGTGTTCGGGGAGGGTTTTGTGTACCCAGGCTCTGGAGTAATTCTAGACACGCAGTCACAGCTGTGTCAAGACAACCAGGTGATGCTCAGCGCAATTGCGGCGGAGGCTCGAACATGAGCACTTCACGCGATTCGCTCGAGCATGCGCCTGCGAGCTCC
>JBGTJM010000036.1:0-10700 GCA_041745115.1 Thermomicrobiales bacterium | reverse complement strand
GGTGATGGAGGCAGAGGGGAAAACGATCGAGGGCGTGCCGCTGGAGGTCTTGCATCGTGCAGACGCTCGTCTGGCGCCACCTGTGACAAGAGCCGGAATGGCCCTTGGCTGGTCCCCGTTGCCGCTCAGTGTCAAGCAAGGCCGCAGTGCCTGGAGAAACGACCATCGAGCTCTGGTCGAGCCAGCCGTTGACCCACCGCGACCAGGGGAGCCAACTCGACTCGCATTTGATCGTGTGGATTTGCGCTACGGCCAGGAGCCAGTGCTCGAGAATATCTCGTTCGACGTTCAGGCTACAGAAATTCTTGCGCTCGTGGGACGAAATGGATCGGGCAAAACGACCCTGCTTCGAGCGGCTATGGGCCTCCATACGGTTTCCCGAGGGGTGATCGAGGTTTCAGGCACGTCATTGGCTCGGTACGATGCCGAGAAACTCGCGAGTCGAGTCGGGTTCCTGCCGCAACGGGCGCGCATGCTCCTTTATCGAGATTCGGTCATCGACGAAGTTGTTGCCGCCCTTGAGCTTCGATCGGCATCGCCTGAGCTCGGGGCCGAGTTGCTCAGGGAGTCAGGACTCGCCGATCTTGCGAACCGGCACCCGCTCGATCTCAGCTGTGGTGAACAGGAGCGGCTGGCACTTGCAATCACCATGGCGGGTGATCCTGAGATACTTCTTCTTGACGAACCGACCCGAGGGCTGGACGCGATTCGCAAACATAGATTGGTGGCGATGCTTCAGACACGGGCCGAGCGGGGTGCAGCAATTGTGGTTGCGACGCACGATATAGAGCTCGCGGCGTCGGTGGCCACCCGAGTGATGATTCTTGGTGACAAGGGGATCGTCACTGAAGATTCACCCAGATCGGTTCTGGCCGGTTCGCTGGCCTACGGAACGCAAGTCAACCGCGTATTCGGGAATGGGTACCTGACTTTAGGAGATGTCGTTGTCGAAATGCGAACGACAACGTGAGTGCGAGACAGTGAAAGTGTGCCATGACGATTCATCGTCGAAAGGGTTACTGTGAACGCGAAATCACTGAAGGACCTCAGAATTGAATACACGCGTGGCGGACTCGCAGAATCCGAGATCGATGCCGATCCGTTAGTGCAGTTTTCGATCTGGTTCGATCAGGCCAGGGAAGTAACCGGGCACGAACCAAATGCAATGACGTTGGCCACCGCTGATACGAATGGATTCCCATCAGCTCGCGTCGTCTTGCTCAAGGAGTTCGACCAGAGTGGGTTCGTATTCTATACAAGCTATTCCAGCCGAAAGGGAGACGTCCTGGCAGAAAACCCACGGGCCAGCCTGCTCTTCTACTGGCCCGAACTCGAGCGGCAGGTCCGTATCGAGGGGCACTGTGTGAAAGTGACGCGTGCGCAGACGGACGAATACTTCGAATCCAGACCGCGTGGAAGTCAGATTGCTGCGCATCTTGGGAGCCAGAGCCGAGTGGTTTCCAGTCGCGAAGAACTGGCAGCGAACTACAAATTACTGGAGGGCAAATTTCAGGGACGAAGTATTCAGCCACCTGACTATTGGGGCGGTTATGCGGTCATTCCTTCGGAGTTCGAGTTCTGGCAAGGGCGACCAAATCGCCTCCACGATCGGATTCGATATCGCCTCGATGAGGACGCCTGGACGTTTGAGCGCCTTGGCCCCTGATACATCGAGCCAGGCGACGAGTGACTCGCCCACGACCGATCTGCTCTGTTCCTTTGGCGATTGAATGGCCGGCGGAATGACTTGAGACTTGGAGCGGTCCGCCCAGTGCGGTGCGCCGATCCGTCTTGAGCGGACAGGCGGAGTTGGCAGGCCGTGAATGCGATAGTGAATCTTCCGGGGTGGTTTGAGGATCGGCAACGCACTACACTATGACATTCGAGGATACTCAGGCTTCACGCTGCAACCGTCCTCGTTCCCGAATCTCCCGACAAGTGTCGCGCTCGGACTGGCTGCTTTGAAGAGCCCGTGCTGTTGCGCGTCGAAAGAGAACTGAATGCCTCCCAGAAAAAAGACCGCAGAAACGCACGACTCAGCTACTGTCGATGAAACCACAGACACCAGCATGTCGGAAAGCGGTGGCCAGCCTGTGTCCAAGCCACGGCGGGCACAGCGCAAGGCGGAACGTCGTCCCAGGCGCCGCACCGTTTCCCTGCCAGTGCTGGTGGTAGATGAGACCGTGCTCTTGCCGCACATGTCCATCCCGTTCCCTGTAGAAGACGAAGAGTCGGCGCTGGTGCTCGATCGGAGCATGCGTACACCCCTAAGGCAGGTACTGGTCCTTACCGAGAGAATGGTGCCGAGTGCCGACTCGACACAACTTGGCGGATCCGAGTTTCAGGCGTTGCTTTCTGATATTCACCTCCTCGGAGAAGAAGAGCTTGTTCACAGCAAAGAGGACGAGGGTGATCTCCAGGAATCTGGGGGCTGGGTGCCTGACGATGAAGCACAAAAGGAGGCCTACGAATTGTGCCCTGTCGGCGTTATTGCTGAAGTGGGCCAGCGCATAACGCGTCCTGGTGGTGGGTCTCATGTGATTCTTCAGGGGCTCAATCGGGGTGTTGTACTTGATATCGTCCAGGACGTGCCGTACATGGTGGCGAAGGTCGGCAGACACGATGACACCCATGAGGACCGTGAAGCAGCTGAAGCGTCGATGACCGCGATTCTGGAGCAGGTGGAAAATTACATCAGCATGCTGCCAAACGTTCCAGAAGAAGTGCTCATGATGGTGCGCAGCGTTGATGAGCCTGGCTGGCTGGCCGACCTGATTGCATTCTCACCAGAGTTTACCCCTGAACAGAGGCAGGAGCTCCTTGAGATTCTCGATCCAATTGAGCGCCTGAAACGCCTTTCCGTGATGATTCAGATGCGGCTTGATGTACTGAATCTGCGGCAACAGATCGCTTCTGAAGCGCAGGCAGGAATGGATCGGCAGCAGCGCGAATACTACCTCCGTGAACAAATTCGAGCGATACAGAAAGAGCTTGGCGAAGGCTCGGCTGAGGAAACGCTGGCGGGCGAGATACGGCAGAAGATCGAAGATGCCGGCATGCCGGAAGACATCAAAGTGAAAGCGCTCGTTCAGGCCGATCGACTGGAGCAACAGCATCCCTTCTCTCCTGAGATTGGCATGATTCGCAGCTACCTCGAGTGGTTGACCGATCTGCCCTGGAGCGTGGAAACTGAAGATCGACTAGATCTGAAGGAGGCTATGGAGATCCTCGATGCCGACCATTTCGGTCTGGAAAAGGTCAAAGACCGCATTGTCGAGTACATAGCCGTTCGCAAACTGGCGGGAGATCGACAGAAAGCTCCAATCATCTGCTTCGTCGGCCCACCGGGCGTTGGGAAAACGAGCCTTGGTCGATCGATTGCACGCGCCATCGGCCGGAACTACGTGCGGATGTCGCTCGGCGGCGTTCGTGACGAGGCCGAGATTCGAGGTCATCGACGCACCTATGTCGGAGCGATGCCGGGGCGAGTGATCAAAGCGTTGAAAGATGCCCAGAGCAAGAACCCTGTGATCGTGCTCGATGAGGTGGACAAGGTTGGATCCGATGCGTTTCGAGGTGATCCTGCGGCGGCGCTGCTCGAAGTGCTTGATCCGGAACAGAACGCGACGTTTTCAGATCACTATCTGGAGGTTCCGTTCGATCTCTCGAAGGTCATTTTCATTACCACCGCAAATCAGCTTGAGCCCATACCGCCGGCGTTGCGCGACCGCATGGAAGTCATAGAAGTGCCTGGCTATACGGAGGTGGAGAAGCTGGAGATTGCGACCCGGTTTCTGCTTCCGAAAACCCTCGAAAGCCACGGGCTCGACAACGGACAGCTACAGCTGCGTGATGACGCGCTTCGCAAAGTGATTCGCGAGTACACCAGTGAATCGGGTGTGCGTAATCTCGAGCGGGAGATCGGATCGCTTTGCAGAAAAGCGGCGCGGCAGTTTGCGGGCGAGAACCCTCCGGCTTCAATAGTGATCGATGTCGATCAGATCGAGGTCTTTCTTGGGGTCCCCCGTTTCGAGTTCGGGCTGGCAGAAGAGCAGGACGAGACTGGCATCGCAACTGGCGCAGCTGTTACGAGCGTCGGTGGTGATTTGCTCACGATCGAAGTGACCGTGATGGATGGCAAGGGTGACCTGATACTCACCGGCCAGCTCGGTGATGTTATGCAGGAGTCGGCGCGCGCGGCAATTAGCTACGCCAGAAGCCATGCTGCGGACTTTGAAATCGAATCCGGGTACTTTGACCGTCACAACATTCACGTTCACATACCCGCTGGAGCAATTCCCAAGGATGGACCATCGGCTGGAATAACGATTGCAACTGCGCTCATTTCCGCGCTGACCCGGAGACCAGCTCGTCGCGATGTGGCGATGACGGGAGAAATCACGCTCCGTGGGAAGGTTCTGCCTGTGGGAGGATTGCGTGAGAAGACGCTCGCCGCTCATCGCGGTGGAATCAAAACGTTCATTCTGCCCAAGCGAAACGCCAAAGACATGGCGGAACTCCCTGACGTAGTGAAGTCTGAGATCGAGCTCGTTCAGGCGGCGTCGATCGAGGACGTTCTTGAGGTGGCGTTAACACCAAAGGGGAGAGTCAGTCGGTCATCGACAAAACGTCAGCCTCCGGCTCATCTCGCTCCTGCTACGGTCTGACTCCGTCCGGTTCCTGGTTGGCAACCGTTTCCATTGCAATTCGCAGGGCGAGGACGACCTCGTCTTCCTCAGGCAACGTCGACCAGGACTTGAGCAACGCAACAGACGCCTTGCTCTTCGCGTCCGGATTCCATGTGCCGCCCGCGATGCTGATGCCGTCACCAGGCCCAACGCGCAACGCTACAAGTCGATCGGCCAGGGCATCTTGCCACGTGACGATGATGGCTGGAGCTCCCGGGACCGTTCCGTTCTGAATCACCACCGGTTGAGGCCATCCTGATGTAACCCGGTTTGCGGCGTTAATCGCGACGATAAGGGCGGGTTGCTCCCGGTCAGCCACTTCCGGAGAAACGGCGTGCTTGCCTGGATTTTCTGATGTCGCTGGCTTCCAAAGCCCTCTGGCGTTTTCAGAGCCGGTTCGCTGGGCAAGAATTGCTCGAGTGCGCGGATTGCGTGAGATCAGCAAGCCAGTCGCAATAAATCCAAGCTGGATCGCCAGAATCAGGGCTGTGAACCAGGGAACGTTTCCATCGTACATCTGAGTCCAGTCTCCGTTGAGTCCAGAAGCCAGATCGAGCATTGGATAAAGCACGAACGCATTCAGGCCCGAAATGATCGAAAACTGGATGAGCAGCTCGTTATATGCCGCTCGAAGTGGCGGTCTCCAGAGGAAGACCACTCCCATTGCCACAATGATGAGCAGGAGATTCACCAGTGTTCCCGCAAACGCAACGATCATCTGCTGAAGATCGCTGAACCCCTGAGGGTAGTACGAGACATAGCCGGCGAAGAAATAGAAGCCGAAGTCGACGATTTCTCCCCCGAACAGCTTGATCGCAATGGCGTGACCAGCTTCGTGGAGGAGAACCGCCACTGGCAGAAGAAAAAAGAACGCTGCTTGAGTCACCATCGAGCGGTCGTTGGCCGTGAAGTCCCTGTCGAAAACAGCCTTGCGCTGCGGCCAGAACTGAATCGCGAAACGTACGCCGAGAAAGGCATAGAAGAGACTGATGAACCCAAATCCACCCAATGGCACTGCGTTAACCTGTCCCAGCGCGAACGGCGCTGATGTTCAAGCGGTCTCCGGATTTGACGATGAGGTAACCGACGACCGAAATCGTCACGATGCCGCCGACTATGATAGAAGCGGGAGCACTCGCGAAGTCGGCGATTGCCCCGGCCAATAGTGCTCCGAAGGGAGCCGTGCCCGCAAAGACGGTCATATAGACACTCATCACCCTGCCTCTGAGCTCAGCGGGAGTCGAGGACTGAACCACAGTATTGGCCATGGCCATGGTTGACGTCATGGCAAAGCCCAGGACCATCACAACGCCCATAGCAATGTAGAAAGAGATCCCAACGATTGCCGAAATGCCAAGGATGATTTCGGCTCCACCAAGGAGCGCGGCAGTTGCAAGCATCCTGGAAGGTTGCGCACTTCGAACCCGAAATGCCAGGAGAAGCGCCCCGACGAGCGAACCCAGTCCAAGCCCCGCCATAAGAACGCCGAACCCACCGGCGCCGGTCTGAAAGTCGTTCTTGGCCAGAAGTGGCATCCATACGTTGAAGTTCAGACCAAAAATGCCCACAAGGGCAACCATCGTCATCGTGAGCGCGACGGCCGGCGTGTTTCGTACATAGGAAAGCCCTTCGCGAATCTGGGTCAATCGCTTGGCCGACTTCGATTGCTCGATCATCCTGGGAATGGACATCAGCAGGAGGCTGGCCAGTACCGCGAGGTAGCTGACGGCGTTGACTGCGAAACAGAGTGCTGGCCCGTAGGCCGCCAGGAGTACTCCTGCAATGGCTGGACCGATGAGCCTGCCCGCATTGAACACGGACGAGTTCAACGCGATGGCATTCGGTAATTCGTCCCTGTCTACCAGGTCACCTACGAACGCTTGCCGAGAGGGCATGTCGAAAGCATTGACGATGCCCATCCCCAAAGCAAGCGCGTAAATTTGCCAAAGCTGAACACGATCTGACCACGTCAACAGCGCCAGAGTCACAGCGAGAAGAGCTGCGATGGCCTGCGTCGCCACCAGGATGCTTCGCCGTGGAAAGCGATCGGCGATGAGTCCTGCCACAAGACCAAACACGAGGATTGGCGCAAACTGCAGAACGTTGACCGCGCCCAGTTTGATTGCCGAGTTCGTAAGGGTCAGGACGAGCCATGCCTGAGCGATGGTCTGCATCCAGGTTCCAGTCACCGAAACCAATTGCCCAGCAAAGAAAAGGCGATAGTTTCGATGCTGAAATGCCGAGAGACCGGGAGAGCGCGAAGAGGGGCCATGCCTGCCGAAGACTGGTCGACCTTGCTGACTTGTGCTCACTACTGCTGAACCGGGAGGGAATACAAGATCATCAAAAGATTGTCGCACGAATCAAACGCGCTACGGAGGATTTGGCAGTTATGCAGCTACTCCAAGTGACAACCCAGACACGATTTCTGCGATTCTCGGGTTGGGCAAGAGAATCCCGACAGCCAGATCGAGTCGCTGCAGCGTCATGCTGGTAATCACCGGTCCTGCAGGCCCGCTTTCGATGACCACCCCAATCGTGCCCGCGAGGTTGACGAGAAGTTCTGGCGCGGCCGTGGCGACAACGTTCGAGACTCCCTCAAACCGGGCTGACTGACTCACGTAATCGTGAAACGACGTGGCATCAAGAAGTGCTCCTGGCAACACGTCCGGTATTCCTGCGCCGCTCGAAAGAAATCCTATGGAAGTTGCTCCTGCACCTGTATTTGTGACGCTCCATTGAGCCGAGTTCAGAAGCGCAAGCAGGTCCAGATTGCGCGAAATTGTCCCCCAGGTTGGGGCATTCACGATTTCCGGGTTGTGGGCAACGAGGTCTCCGTAGCAAATGGTCGAAAGCAAGGCAGCAACGATAGTTGCATTCGGACTCTGGTAGTTCTCCTCGAGAAGAAGCCCTTCGACAATTGCTGCTGCAATGACCTCGAGGGAATCGCCTGAAAGCATCTCATTCAAGCGCAATTCAGACCCACCAGGACCAATGGCGGAGAAGCTGGCATTGATCGGTGCCGGTATCGATGCAAAGGCGATGGTCCATGCAGATTGGCGGAGCAATGTATCGGTGCTGAGTAGCGACTCTGACCACGTATCGATCGAACCAAGCAGGATCAACGCAGCGCGGATTTGGCTGTCGGGAAATCGTGCGATGATTTCCGGATCGTCGAACCAGCCCAGTTGCTCCACGATCAGTCCAGTTGAATCAACTTGCGCTTCGAGCGATACCTGCAATCGGGCTCGAACCTGATCGATTCCAGTAGGATTCGACGCTCTGCGCGCCCGGTTCATA
This sequence comes from Thermomicrobiales bacterium, assembly GCA_041745115.1. Taxonomy (GTDB): domain Bacteria; phylum Chloroflexota; class Chloroflexia; order Thermomicrobiales; family UBA6265; genus JAHBVL01. Next base: position 2,712 of record JBGTJM010000036.1, on the reverse strand, counting down.
TTGAAGAGTCCGGGCTTCATCGGCAGAAACGGTCGCTGGCCGAGCAGATCGTTCCGGTTCAGGATGGGCGAGCCGAGTTGTTCAGAAGAGCCAATGGTCATCCTGAGCCCGAGAGCCATCGCCAGAGTATGAACTGACTGCGGGGGTAGAACGCGGCCCACTCCAAGATCGATCAATGCGAGGAGTTGTTCGTTATACATAACGTCACCGGTCCTGGACGAAATCCCGGTGAATCGTTCGACGAGACGCAGTGTCGTACCCGGTGCCGCGGAGCCTCCGGCACTCAGTGATCGATAGAATTCATCTTGCATGATCGATGCTCGCAGGCTGTGGGCGTTGAAATCAGCCAGACCAGGTCCGACAAAGACATCCCCGGACACCGAGGTGACTATGCCCAGGTGCCCTGCACCGCGGGCCCCCATCGAGTTCAAGAGAGCATACAGCTGCATGTTGTTGTAGACGGTCAGTTGGGTTCGGGATAGAGCGCTTGAGCTATCAACTAGCAGAAGCTCTGCATACGCAATGGTGTCGAGAATGTTCGCGACGAGCTCTTCTTCTGCTGAATTGACTCCGTCGCCATGAAGTGATTCATGAATGAGTGCAGGTGCAAGTTGCAATGGTGGTTCAGCGGCAAAGGCAGCGCTGATACTCAAGCGATACCTTGGTGGTGAAAATCCGTAGTCCAGCCCGATGGTTGCCACGGCGTTTGGATAGGCCATATGGGCAAACCCGACTGACGCAAAAGGCTGTGTCGTGTCGTTCTCTCCGAAAAGTATGGAGTCGACGACGACCTGATAGGGATCCCACGCATAGAGCATCAGCAGCGCGGCTCGAAGCGACGGAGATTGGATAATTGCCTGCGTCGAAATGTTGTCATATAGGGTCAATGCAGCGGCAACGTCCGTGGCGTTCACATCGCGCATCCTGAGAAATCGATCGAGCTCGCCCCGCGCTGACAGCTCGTCGAGCGGGGTGAGGTTGCCAGTATCCCAGGCAAATGCGGGATTGGTGCCCCAATCCAGAATGAAAGGTCTGGATCGCATGACCGCAGAAGGCGACGATGTCGATTCAATTGGAACAACGAGAAGATCGTCGATTTCAAGCGTTTCGCCGGAGAATTCCTGAGCTGCAGATTCTGGCAGGGCTCCGAACATCGGTTGGCCCGGAGCCGACGCGACAGCTTGAATTTGGTGACCTGAGCCTCCGAGGAGCACTATCCCCGCGAGAAGGAGGCTGGTCCATACGCGCCAAAAGCTCAGGGTCAATTCCGTTCGCGCGTCCATCCAGGCAAGACGAGATTATTACGTGCTCAATCGTACACGGTCTGAAGGCCAATCATGTGCCAGCTGAAAGACTGGCCACCGGCAAATCTGGTCGCGATGCCCAATCGACCCAGCCTCTGTCATAGATTCTGACAGATGGAAACTCCAGCTCCTTGAGGACCAGCCAGGTAAGCGCGGCGTCCACTCCATACAAGCCAAACAAGAACGTTTCGCGGTCCGGATCGAGCGGAACTGATGCCACCAGTTCGCCAAGTGAGCCGGAGTCCTTTAGCCGTCCTGCAGCAGCATCGATGAGCGATGTCCAGGGAAGGCTCTCAGACCCTGGGACAGTGCCAAGACGCATCTGCCCCTTGTGGTCTATTGACTTTTCTGCTTCAGAGCGAACATCGACGATCTGAGATCCGCCGGCTTCGACGCGATCCGCAAGCGTGCGGGTGACGACATAGTAGCCTTCCTGAGGGTCAACGGATGCTGATGGATTTTCGCTAACGTTTGCCACTCCCTTTTCGGTTGCCAGACCTGCTTCTCGCCAACCGCGCAAACCGGGATCGTAGAGCGTTGCCCGCTCGTGCCCGAGAAATCTGAGGAACCATACGATCCGTGCGGCGCGTCGGCCATAGACGTCATCGTAGACAACAACGATCCAGTCTCGATCGATGCCCAATCGGCGAATCCATTCGATTCGATGAATCTGGTCGAAGCCCTGCGTGAGCACAGCGCCAAAATGGGGGTAGTTTGGATCGACCGTGTCCTGCCAGAACGCGTGGATGGCACCTGGAATATGCCCGGATCGATAGATTCTCAGTGGAGATACATCGATGACTCTCAGTGGTCGATCCTCGGACAGAAGCGTCAGAAACGATTCAGTGCTCAGTCGCAATGATGTCCCGGCGGGCGTTTGGTGATGGGAACGGATACGAGACGGCGACGCTGCCAGCCCGATTGTGGCCAGGCTGGCTGCGCTAAGAAATGTGCGACGGTTGAGCGTCCAGCCAGGAGATGAGAAGTCTCGAAACAATGAATCCACCTGACTGACGGTATCGGGAACCGCAGAATTCGATCCAGCGACAAAGACTACCCGATGAGTTCGTAGACGATTTCGACATCCACAGTTACTGCCGACGTTCCTGCTTCAATTGGCACAGCGCGGTCTTCTGCCATCGCGGCGCCGCCTCTTCCATAGGCAAGAGGGCTCGGTCCATAGGTCTCGCTGAGCGAAATGATCGGTCCAACCGTGAGCCCAGCGGCTTCTGCCAGCTGTTCCGCGCGAGCGCGAGCATCCGACACAGCAAGGACTCTGGCCTCGGCGGCGGCATCAGTTGGATCAGTCACGATGAAGGTCACTCCGTAGATCGTGTTCGACCCCGCTGCGACCACTGAATCGAGCACTGGTCCGACGTTGTCGATGTTCCGAATGGTGATACTCACC
>JBGTJM010000035.1:0-6438 GCA_041745115.1 Thermomicrobiales bacterium | reverse complement strand
CGGATGGGGACGTTGCGCGAGATCGTGTCATAGAATGAGGTGTCATCGGGGCCTCCTTTGGCAGGGCGGTTGGTCAACACCTCTACCCTACAAAGACGTGCCCCGATGTCAACCCCTTGTGACAAACAGCCAAACTTAAGGGGCGACGACCACTTGGTCGTCGCCTGTGTTTGATTCGGATGTGGGATTAGCGTTCTATGGGGGCGCCGATGAGGGAGCCCCATTCGGTCCAGCTGCCATCGTAGTTACGGACATCTGGTAACCCCAGCAGCTCGGTGAGGACGAACCAGGTGTGGGCGCTGCGCTCGCCGATACGGCAGTAGGCGATGGTGGACTTGTCGGACGAAATGCCTTTATCGCCATAGATCGAGAGCAGGTCATCGGCTGACTTGAAGGTGCTGTCTTCGTTGACGGCGGTGGCCCATGGGATGTTGGCGGCGCCTGGGACGTGACCGCCTCGCTGCGCTCCTTCCTGGGGCAGGTTTTCCGGTGCGATCAATGTGCCGCTGTATTCGCCGGGCGAGCGGACGTCGACGAGCGCGGACGCGGCGTTGCCGATGGTTGCAGCCACGTCATCGCGAAGGGCCCGGAGCTCGGTGCGTGGCTCTGAGGCCGAGTACGACGTCGCAGGATATGACGGGACCTCAGTTGTGGTTTCGCGGCCCTCGGCGATCCATTTCGCTCGGCCGCCGTTCATGAGCTTCACATTGTCATGACCGTAGAGTTTGAAGAGCCAGTAGGCGAAAGCGGCGAACCAGTTGTGATTGTCACCGTAGAGAATCACCTGGGTCGAGTTGTCGATGCCTGCGCTGGAGAGGAGGGATTCCCATTCTGATCGGGTTGGAATGTCGCGCATGGGTTGCTGCTGTAGCTGGGTTTGCCAGTTCCAGCCTACTGCGCCGGGGATATGCGCGGACTCGTATGCTGAGGTGTCGACGTCGACTTCGACGAGCCGAATGGCATCGCTCGAGCGGTTCTCAGCCACCCAGTCTGTGTCTACCAGCGCATCTGGATTGGAGTAGTTCGCCATATTGCCTCCTTTTGGCATTGATATTCACTCTGGCGTCGCCGTCCGGCAGGGTGAATATCCCTTCAAACGAATGTCACGGTCATAGGATGCGAATCGTCACTCCGCGAAGTTCACGGCGGCTACTGACTGTTCTAAGGTAGCAAAACGACAACGAATGTCAACAGTCATTTCGTGTGGAGTACGGCCGAGCGCCATCGCAGAGCAGGCGCTGCGGAGGAAGCTGCATCGCTGCTGGAAAGCCAGCAGGTTTGCTGGAAATTGGCGGGCGGCTGGAGATCGGGTCGTCGATGCAGTTCAGGATTTTGCGATACGATTCAAGAGTAGCGAGGAGAAAAAGTGGAACCGGCATGTTTTGGGTCCCTGGTGGTGGCGGCGCCAGGACCGAGGCAGGAGGTAGTCATGGTACGGAGCCTGAGCGGTACGCTCGTACTCATTTTGGCGTTACTGGGTAGCAGTCTGGCGGCTGCCGCGCAGGACTCGGCAACGCCAGCCGCGTTCGATCCGTCGCCGGACATTGTGAATGTCGATGGCTCGGTGCTGGGCACGATGCAGATCACGGTGATCGAGGACGGGTATGCGCTTTACGATCCGGCAACACCGCCCGCGTACGGAATGCGGTTCGTGGCAATAACGCTGGATATCCGAAACTCGGGAGAGCGGCCGTGGTCCTTCAATACGGCGCACCTGTTGCTGGTCGATCAGTTGGGATTTGTGATCTCAGGCACGAGCTTGCGGTTTACCGAGGAGTCACGGATCGCGTTGCTGACGGGGCAGGATATTGCACCGGGGGCGACGCTGACCGGGTCGATGGTGTATCAGGTGGCGCTGGGAGTGAGTCCTGCGAGGCTGGTTTACTCGCCGGCGAACGATCGGATGGTGACCGTTGCGGAACTGATCGATACGGAACTTCCAGCGGACGGCGCCGTGGTGGTTTCTGCGAGTGATACGTCGCCGATGGCAGAAATCAGTGTGACGATGGTGGAGTTTCCGTTTACTGACTACGATCCAAATGCGCCTCCGGAGCGCGGGAGCACGTATTTGTTGCTCACGGTGAGTGTGACGAATCCGGGCCCGAGGCCGCTGCGAGTCGATCCACAAGCGTTTCTGGTGGTGGATTCTGATGGATTCGTGGAGCGGCCGGTGACGATTCGGCGAGGAGAGGGGTCACCGGCTGATCTGGTGAATCTCGACCCACTTCCGCCCGGATCGACGGTTGAGGGAGCGATTGGCTATCTGGTGCTTGGAGGAGTGGGGCTGGACCGCCTGACCTACGCACCGGCCAGAGACCGGATGGTGGATGTGGCGATTCTGGCAGTTGCTGGAGTGGAGGAAGGCGATTAGTCGCGGGAGGCGTCGGCCTGGGAGCGGGCGAGGGCATCTGTCTTCGCGGCCATGATGAAGTCGTTGCGATGCAGTCCCTTGATTTTTCGGGTGTACCAGGTGACGGTGACGCGGCCCCATTCGGTGAGGAGAGAGGGGTGGTGCCCTTCGGCCTCGGCGAGGGCGCCGACGCGTTTGGTGAAGGCCAGGGCTTCCAGGAAGTTCGCCAGTCGGTAGGACCGAACGAGTCTGGGCACTCCATCGACTTCGACGAGATCCCAATCGGGAATGAGGGGTTGAAGCTCGGCGATCTCGGCAGGGGTGACGCGGGGGGCGTCTTTTCGACATGCGACACAGTGCTCTTCGGTTAGTGGTGTTGCCATGGCAGGCTCCTTTTTCCCGATTGTAGACCTTTTCGACATGCGCAGGTGTGATCAGATTGCTTAGAGTGTGGCCCCGGGCTGAAGCCCAGGGCTAGGACGCTTTTTGGCGGGGGATGCAGCAGGGGCTGAGATTGGTGGTGATGCGAGCAACCCCGGGCTGAAGCCCAGGACTGAGATGCCTGGTGGTGGGGAATGCTGCAGGGGATGAGATTGGTGGTGATGCGAGCAACCCCGGGCTGAAGCCCAGGGCGGAGATGCCTGGTGGTGGCGAATGCGGCAGGGGTCGAGATTGGTGGTGGCGGGAGGAACCCCGGGCTGAAGCCCAGGGCTAAGACGCCTTTTGGTGGGGGATGCAGCAGGGGCTGCGAAGTCTGGGGTGCCTGGAGCTCTTATGGCAGTTGACGTTCCGGGTTGGTGGGTCGACACTGCGGGAAGCTTGTTGATGGGAACTGACCGTGCGTTGGAAGAGTTGCTGTGATTCTCTGTCCACAGTGCCATCGTGAACTCGACCAAGCTGCCTACTGCGCTACGTGTGGGCGAGCGCGCGGAGATGGTAACTACTGCGCGCAATGTGGGACTCCGTATGCGGGGCCGAACTTCTGTCCCTATTGTGGATATGAGTTATCTGGGCCTCCGGCAACGCTGAGCGCCCAAGAAGTTCAGGGGTCTGCCGAACGACGTCCGCCAGAGGTTCGATCGCGCCGGAAGTGGCGCCGGTCTGCAGTAGGGTGCGGGTGCCTGCCGGGCAGTGTGCTCGTGCTCCTGATCCTGCTGGGATCGGCCGAGGGGGACTTGCGAGCGCTGGGGATTTCGATCGTGGCCGCGGTTGTTCCAGCGATTGTCTATTGCTGGATTATTCTCTCGCTCGACCGCTATGAGAAAGAGCCGCTGCACGTGGTGGCGTTCGCTTTTGGCTGGGGCGCGGTTGGGGCGATTCTGTTTGCCCTGGTGGCTTCACTGGTGTTCCAGCAATTTGTGTTCGTGACAGCAGGAGCGGACGCCGCATCGGCGTTGTCGATTGTGGTTGGGGCGCCGGTGATCGAAGAGGCGTGCAAGGGCCTGGCGATCCTGCTGCTGATGTGGTTCTACCGGCACGAGCTCGACGGTGTGCTGGACGGCCTTGTGTATGGCGCCCTGGTTGGTCTCGGGTTCGCGATGACGGAGAACATTCTGTATTTCATCACCGCGTATCGAGATGAGGGATGGTCGGGACTTGGGGAACTGTTCGTGATCCGGGCAGTCGTGAACGGCTTCGGTCATGCGATGTACACGGGGGTGATTGGAGCGGCGATTGGCTGGTCGCGGTCGCGGTACTCGCGGGGGAGCGCCCGGGTGCTGGTCCCGATTGCTGGTTATCTGATCGGCGTATTGCTGCATATGTTTTGGAACGCAGGAATCTTGCTGATCGCAGCATGGCAGGGGGACAACGCATCGTGGTTTTCGGTGTTGATCATCGAAGTGCCTCTGTTCGTGATTCCGCCGCTGGTGATTCTGTATCTGATTGCGAGGCGGGGGTATCAGCATGAGCGGGAGGTGCTGGCGACGCAGCTTGTGGGCGAGGTCGAGCTGGGGGTGCTGAGCAAACCTGAGTACGACGAGCTGATCGACCATCGGAAACGCAAACAGACTATGGCGGGAGCACGCCGGAACGGTTGGGTGGCATGGCGGACTCAGCGGCAGTTCTATGCGGCGGCGGGTGATATTGCGTTCCGGAAGCACCATGTGATCGAAGGTCAGCGGTTCGACGATGAGGATCGGATTGCGATTCAGGAGAGCCGGGCGGTGCTTTCACGCGCCAGAGTGGCGTTGGGAGAAGGCGGGAGGCGACCCCTGGCCTGATCTGATCGAGGGATGCGGAGCCATTCGGTGGCAACTTGCGCAAATGCGTTGTCTGGCGATAATAGCGTTGTAGCTCTTTTCTGGCGGATGCGCATGTTTTGACGAGGAGCGAATTGCTTCACGGCGTTCCAGTTCCATCGCCAACAAGCGAGCCAAGAGCAGTTGAGCTTCGAGGTCGAAAGGAGGTGTCGTTCCGCAGATGGTCGCTCTGACCGATGCGTTGCTGCGCGAGCAGCGTCGGGAAGGGGCAATCCACTGTTCGACGATCGAGGGAATGACGTTGTCACAATGAAAGGAATGAGAAGCAATGCGATTTCATGATGATGAGATGAGACTGCTCGGCGATCTAATGCGGGGGCGAGTGTCCCGGCGTAATTTGATCGTACGGGGCACCGCCCTGGGGCTGGGGACCGCGAGCCTGGCGACGCTGGTGAAAGCTTATGACATCTCGGCGCAGGGCGGTGAGCCGTCGGGCGAGGTGGTGTATGCGCTTGAGTCGGCCCCGCCAAACATGGCACCATTCGGCGGTGTATCGCAGGCGCAGGCGTGGGCAAATGAGCATATTTACGACTCGTTGCTGGCGTGGGATGAAGATCTGAACATCATCCCGGCGCTTGCTGAGTCGTACGAGACGCCTGACGAGCTGACGTACGTGTTCACGCTGCGGCAAGACGTGGTCTTTCATGATGGAAGGCCGATGACGGCAGCGGATGTGGTGTACTCGGTTACGAATGCGGTTTCACCGCCACCTCCGGGAGTGGCGATTGGGCAGCTGGCGAACATCGAGAGCGCTGAAGCGCTTGACGACTACACCGTTCAACTGAACATGAGCACACTCGATCCGACGATCCCTGGCGCGTTTGCGTGGTCGCGGTATACGCCTGTGGTGCCTGAGGGCCTCGAAGAGGAAATGAATACGCTGACCGGTGGAATCGGCACCGGCCCGTTCAAGGTCGTGGAGTATGTGCAGGACGACCGGATCGTCTACGAGGCCAACCCAGACTACTGGATCGACGGGGTGCCCTGCATCGCGCGTCTTGAGCTTAAGGTGCTGGCCGACGAGCAGTCGCGCGTTTCGAACCTGCGATCTGGTGAGATCGATGGTGGTATCGTGACGGCGGATGTGGTCGTGACGCTCGAGAATGAGGAGTCGCTGGAGATTCAGAGTGGGCTCTTCTCGGCACCGCGGGTGATTCAGATGAGCATGGTCAATGACGTGCCATGGCGAGACAAGCGGGTGCGGCAGGCGGTGAGCAAGGTCGTCGACCGGAATCTGATCATTAGCAATGTCTATGCGGGAGAAGCTGCGCTGACCGGACCGATACCGCCGGGGTATGGCGCCTATCCGCTTTCCGACGACAGGCTTGCGGAACTCTATGCGGTCGATGTGGAGGGCGCGCAGGCGCTGATGGAGGAGGCTGGCCTGGCGGACGGATTCGCCGTCGAGCTGCAGTCGATTTCGGCGCCACGGGAGTACACGCAGATTGCTGAGATCGTGCGAGAGGCGTGTGCACAGATCAATATCGATGTGACGGTGCAGCCGCTCGAGATTGGCCAGTTTGCGGAGAACGTGGGCAATGGCAGTTATGAGTGGTGTTCAACTGGACGCGGAATGCGGGGCGATCCGTCGGCGTTTGTGATCGACTTCCGGCAGGGCACAAACCTGAACGTGACCTGGTTTGGTGATGGATGGAATAGTGAGGAGATCAACGAACTCTACGACCAGGCGTTTGTGGAGCTCGACCAGGACGCACGAGTGCCGCTGTACCAGGAGTTGCAGGAGATGATCATCGACGAAGCAGCTCATGTGTATACGGTCCAGAACGTGAGGTTCCAGGTTGTGAACACGCGACTGCAGGGGATGCG
>JBGTJM010000034.1:0-3673 GCA_041745115.1 Thermomicrobiales bacterium | reverse complement strand
CACCTTCATCGCCGAAGGAGTTGGCGGTGAGCGCTACGAAGTGGTTAGCGACGCGGATGGTGTGGCCTTCTTCAACGATTTCTACACCACCGGGCCGTTGACGATCATCGAAAAGTACCCCAGTGGCGACTACATCGGTTTTCAGCTCTACTGCACCACGACCGGGGACCAGACTGCCTTGCCTGTCACCAATAGCAGCAATGGTCGCGCCGCTGGATCCTTCGACCTGCCTCAGTCGGTCATCGATGCTGGTACAGGCGTCGTTTGCGATTGGTACTACTTCGTACCGTTGAACGGCGGAATGACCGTTGAGGACCCCTCGGTTGGCTTGCAGCTCGGTGCCACGATCGATCAATGGAACGAGATTGTGGGAGCCGGTGCTCCGTCCGGACTTTTCGTGGTCTATAAGGAAGGAACAATTGCAGCGCGCTTCGAGACTGGCCGGCTGGTGCAGGTAGAGCTCGACTGGCTGCGAGAAGGTGCCCGTACGCTAGAAGAAGCCAGTCTGGAAATCCTCCCGTATCTCCCTGGCGATGCAACCCTGATCGAGCAGTATCAACGGCCTGGAATTCCGGGATGGACGCCTGGCATCATCGCGGACCGATACTCGAGCACGGCGTTGGCCGAACGTCTGGCCGGGCAACCGTTGCTGTGGACGGGAAACTTTGTGGTCATCTACGAGACGCTCGAACCAGCTGCCGAAAGTCCGCTCGATCCGCTCCTCATCGTCCGCGTATCGATCGTGGCCGGCAACGCCATGTGATGTCTCCGGACGTCGTCAGTGTGCCACCTCTGTAGTGGTGCTCAGTCGCCGATCGGGATTCTTGCCGCTTCTCGTCAGGGAAGCCGGCGCGTCGAGTGACTCTGTGTGATGGGCAGGCTCTTCCCGCGACAAGGCGTGTCCAATTTGTCACCACTCGATCAGCCTTATCGACTCGTCCGGTTGCGGTCGACTTCTCGCCGCGAATAGTCGAAGGACGACGGCGGTATCAGACATCAACGTCGTATTCCTGCTTTCGATGAATCCAGGATCACGTTTCAGAACAACCATGATCGTGAAATCATTCGAGCGATCCCCGTGCTTTTGGCTGGCTCTCGGTAGAAACGCTTACTCGGGTATCCGCATCGGAGACTTTCCAAATACCGAGAATCGCCGATGCACCGTCGACTGACCGTTCATATCCTGAACGTGTGATCTCGAGATGCGGGACGCAATGAGGTCGACGGAAGAACTGGGCATAGCGAGAAAAAAGGAGGGGTGGTCTACCAGGAAGAAATCGACTGCCGCTATGCGGCTACTAAGGGATCGCATGAACATTCCAGTTAGTCGGGTCAACGGCTGTTAGTCTAATTAATCATGATGTGGGGATAACAAATAATGAGTAGCTTCAACACGAATCAAACGAAAACTTCTCGCCGGGCTTTTCTCCAAAAAGTTGCGGGCGGCGCGGCCGCAGTAGCCATTGCAAGTGCTGTCGTTGGAGGAGGCCTGCCAGGCCCAGCATCGGCACAGAGCGAGGGCGTCTCGGTGGCAGCAACCGGGCACTACCGCACGACGACTGCACTCAATTTGCGTTCACAGGCCAGCACAGCGTCACCTGTGATCGTGGTGATGCCGAAAGGCGCGCTTGTGGCTGCCGCTGGACCAGAACAGAATGGCTTCTTCAAAGTGTCCTATGCAGGCAACATCGGGTGGGCGCACAAAGACTACCTGGCGGTTTCCAACGGCGGAAGCAACGACACGCCCGTCTATACCGGCAATGGCTACACATCCACCGACGTCAACATGCGGGCAGGTGCAGGCACTCATCACAGCGTGCTGCGAGTCCTCCCAGCCGGCACCACGATCAAGCTGTACGACAACTACTCCAACAATTTCCGCCTCATCAGCTATGCCGATCAGTATGGCTGGGTTTCGATCGACTACATCAAGCCCGGTGGAAGTTCGCAACAGCCCGGATATTTGACAACGACGGTCATGCTGAATCTGAGATCCGGGCCAAGTCTCGAAAGCACCGTCCTCAAGGTGATCCCGGCCAACACACAGGTGGCACGTGGTGACGAAGTGGTCAACGGCTTCAGAGCCGTAACCTATGCGGGAGTCTCCGGCTGGGCCAGCACGACCTACCTGAAGTAGTCGCTTAAATCATCGAAGAAATTGCCCCGGCTCCCAAGAGTCCGGGGCAATTCAGGTTGGTGAGGCGTATTGCCGCGATCGGTCGAAAGATCGCTGCCTTAGCAACAGGCTGCGTAGCTCGATGATCGCTGACGATTCGGCAGTACGAAGTCTCGCAGGTGACGCAGCGGGATCGCCTGTCTCAAGACCCTGGCGGAGCGTTGCGCCGTAGAACTCAGCCCTCGTCCACCTGGGACAATCCTGTCCAGGCAACGCGGATCCGGGCAATGCGCATCGCGAATGATCTGGTACATGAGTGTGCTATCAACTCCGTTCACCGTTGACTCTCCTGGAATACATCGACAGACATCTATCTTTCAATGCCTCGGATGATCTCATAAAGATTGATGAATGTCAATGTGTTGGATCCTTCGCAGGATGAGAGGCCAGGCTACTTGCCGACTGGACGCTCCATCGAGAGGTATCTCCTTGCAGTCGAGCGTTTACACACCGTATCAGTCGTTCGGATGCGTCCCCTCTTTCCATCTTCCTGGTTGTCTCTCATGTATCTAATCCTGGGCATCGGAGACCCGTTAACTTACGGTGATACTATTAACTCCATCGGCCAGAAATTTGTCTTCGCAGTTCTTGTGGTTCAGCAGTCCGGCGAGAAAAACGTAGTTGTGAAGACGCGTAGTTGGGGCCGTAGCGAGAGGAGTCGTTCATGTCGGGTCTCGATGTTCTTGATAAGAGCGTTTCATCTGCTGTGATCAGCAGGCGTCGATTGATTGGGCGTTTGGCGGCTGCTGGATTCACCGCGCCAGTTATTGCATCGATCGTCGCTAACGGTGCATGGGCTCAAGACGCTGCCACCCCCACAGCTGAGGAATTATTGGAGTCCATTGGTAAAGACCCGAGGCTCATTCAGCACGGGTCCACGACGTTCGAGACGCCAATGGAACTGATCGATGGTTTGTACACGCCAAACGACCTCTTTTTCATTCGTTCGAATGGTCCAGTGTCTATCGACATCGATCCTGACGAGTGGCGGTTGTCAGTAACCGGTCTGGTCAACGAAGAGCTAGACCTCTCTCTGTCGGACTTGCAGGGGATGACTCCACGAACCGTCTCATCATGGGTGGAGTGTTCTGGAAACAGCCGGGGTCGATTCGCCCAGGGGGAGAATGAGCCGGCATCGGGAACCCAGTGGGGAAATGGCGCCATAGGCAATGCCGAGTGGACCGGCGTTTCTCTCATTGAAGTGCTAAACATGGCCGGCTTGCAGGAGAGCGGCGTTGATGTCGTTTCTCAGGGAGCGGATTTCGCCGAGATGCAGCGCGGTCTTCCGTTGGAAATGGCGTACGATCTCGATGTGATGCTCGCCTGGGAGATGAATGGAGAACCCGTTCCTGCTCCACATGGAGGTCCTGTGCGACTCCTGGTTCCCGGTTGGGGCGGAATCGCTTCGACGAAGTGGGTCGTGGGACTGGAGATCATCGATCGGCCATTCCAGGGCACATTCAACGTCGAGAGCTATGTGGTGATTGATGAGAACGG
>JBGTJM010000033.1:0-16354 GCA_041745115.1 Thermomicrobiales bacterium | reverse complement strand
AGCGGACGATTGTCTCGTGCGCTCGGCAGCCGGAATCCATGCTCGACCAGCACATCCTTGCGGGCTCGGTCTCCCGCATACATGCCTCGAACCTGCGGAAGCGAGATGTGCGACTCGTCGATGAACATCAGGAAATCGTCGGGAAAGTAATCGAGAAGCGTCGATGGCTGCTCACCTGGCAATCGACCGGAAAGGTGCATGGAGTAGTTCTCGATACCAGAGCAGTAGCCAGCTTCCTGCATCATTTCCAGATCGTACATCGTCCTCTGTCGCAACCGGGCCGCTTCCACGACCTTGCCTTCTCGATCGAACTCGCGGATGCGCTCATCGAGCTCGTTCTGAATAGCGGCGATGCCGGCCTGAAGCTTGTCTGCCGTGGTGACGTAGTGCTTGGCAGGGTAGATGTCGAGTTCCAGCCGATCGACGAGCAACTCCCCGGTGAGTGGATCGATTTCGACGATTCGTTCGACTTCGTCGCCAAAAAACTCGATTCGGACTGCAATTTCCTCGTAGGCGGGGAATACTTCGATGGTGTCGCCACGCGCTCGAAAGGATCCTCGGATCAACGTCATGTCATTGCGATCGTACTGAATGTCGATCAAATGACGGACGATTTTGTCTCTTCGGAAGCTGCCGCCTCTCCGCAGTGACACAACAGTGCTCTGGTACTCCTCCGGGGACCCCAGGCCGTAGATGCACGAGACAGAGGCAACGATCAGCACGTCTTTTCGGGTCAGGAGAGCTCTCGTAGCAGCATGCCGCAACTTGTCGATCTCTTCGTTAATGTCAGTATCTTTTTCGATAAACGTATCTGTTCTCGGCACATAGGCTTCTGGTTGGTAGTAGTCATAATACGAAACAAAATACTCGATAGCGTTCGTCGGAAAAAACTCTTTGAACTCCGAATAGAGCTGGGCGGCGAGCGTCTTGTTGTGGGCGAGGACAAGTGTGGGGCGATTGATCTTCTCCACGATGTTCGCCATCGTGAACGTCTTGCCAGAACCGGTGACTCCGAGCAGTACCTGCCGCTTCAGATCCTGGCCAAGTCCATCGATGAGATCGTGGATCGCCTTTGGTTGATCGCCGGTGGGGCGCAATTCAGATTCAAGTCGAAAGTCCGGCATAAAGTGTGCTCACTTGATGGAACGCTGTCGCCCACGATCAGTTCCAGAGTATAGCGGCGACGGCTATCGGCGAGTGGTGGAACGATCAGGCGATTCGGTACATTTCGGCGTCAGCACCGTCTTTGGCCAGAACGTCTTCGATGTGCCTGACTGCCCAACGCTGTCCTGCAAAGGCCAGCCGTCCAGTGGCTTCCTCGCGGTCGCACCAGGCATAGTCATCGAAGTCGCCACTGAGCAGAACCACGCCCTGCGACGGCGCTGCGAAAGCAAAGACTGGTGCCAGTACAATGGTGTCAGTGAGATGATCGAAAAACTGGTTGATGAAATCGGCTGAGTAGACCGGCAGACCATCGAGTCCGGTTTGGGTCCTGACGGCTCGTCTTGCTGCATCGACTGCGGTTTCACTGTCAATTGTCCGGTCATGAATCCCGTGCCAGGTACCGCCAAGCGAAGCGTCGCTGCGCCGCCTGAGCAGCAGAAACTCAGCCCGCCCGCGATTTCGGCGGAAGACATAGGCATCGACGATATCAGACGTGATTCCAGGCACTCACAGACTCCCGGGGCGGGGACGAGCCCAGCGCCTCTGGCAATTCTACCTGACAACGAAGCCTGCAGTGCCGCTCAGACATCGGGTGCCTGTTTTGCGGATAACGTTGATTGACCGCAAACAGGTTTCGAGCTCAACGTTCAGCACAGGCCCTGGGCCTGCATTCAAGCGCACATGCGTAACTATCTGCTGTCGCCAGTCACCCGACTCGTGGGTCAGCAGGTTTGTTCGCGTATCCTTCCAGCAAGACTGTCGGACGTTAAGCGTTCCCTGGTGTCACTGTTGAGTTCACAATCACATGTCGGCGATGCAAAGTCGATGGCGCCTCCTGAAGCGTCGACGTCTTTGCCATCTCCGCATCGCTCCAACCGAATGATCATGCCGATGGTGTTCGTTGGCGGCATGAGCAGTATCGCGATCGAGCTCGCAACATCTCGGCTGATTGCTCCGTACTTTGGAACGTCCACGTTCATCTGGGCCAACCTGATTGGCCTCACGCTGGCGTACCTTGCGCTGGGATATTACGTCGGTGGCATTCTGGCGGACAGATACCCGTCAGCAACTTTGCTCTTCGCCATCGCAATGGTCGCCGGCATTTCCTCGGGATTCATTCCATATTTGTCGAGGCCCGTTCTGCGCGCGTCTCTCGGAGCAATCGACAGCGTCGATGCCGGCGCATTCTACGGTTCTTTAATTGGCGTTATTGTTTTGCTGGCGGTGCCAGTTACCTGTTTTGGATGCTTTACGCCGTTTGCGATTCGACTCAGGGCCAAAGGAGTCGAATCGACTGGCAAGACGGCGGGAAGAGTCTGGGCTCTGTCCACGGTTGGATCGATTCTTGGCAGTTTTCTTCCCGTTCTGATTCTCATTCCGCTATTCGGAACACGAAATGCGTTTCTGATGCTTTCGGTGCTTGTCATCGCAATAGCCGCGGTGGGACTCCTGGCAACTCGCGCCACCGCGTTGGCTCTCGTTGCCGCCGGGTCGGCCATCCTGCTGGTGGTACTCGGTACGGCGGTTGATTCTGGCTCGATCAAACCGCCATACCGAGGAGAGCTCGTCGCAGAGGCCGAGTCGGACTATCACTACATCCAGGTACTGGATGATGATGGGCGCTACCTCCTGGCACTCAATGAAGGTCATGCGATCCATTCGATTCACGACCCGCAGAATGTAGTCACCGGCGGACCATGGGACTACTTCGTTATCGCTCCACTCTTTCTGGACAACGAGGATGCCGCTATCGAGTCGGCACTCATCGTTGGTCTGGCTGGCGGTACTGCCGCCCGCACAATTCTGGAAGTGTTTCCCGACGCGACTGTGGATGGGGTCGAAATCGATGCAGACATCGTTAGCATTGGGGAGAAGTACTTCGCGCTTTCGGATCCCCGCATCACTTCGTTTGTTGAGGATGGACGCTATTTCCTGCGCACAACCGACTCGACGTACGACATGATTGGCATCGACGCCTATCGGCAGCCGTACATCCCGTTTCATCTCACTACGACAGAATTCTTTGAGGAAGTAGCCGATCAACTGAAGCCAGACGGTGTTGTTGTGGTCAACGCGGGCCGCACGTCGACTGACTTCAGGCTAGTGGAAGCACTCGCCTCGACCATGCTCGATGTGTTCCCATATGTCTATTTGATCGATGCAGAGCGCTATCACAACACCCTCATATTTGGAACATTTGCACCTTCTGGTGTCGGCAATCTAGTGGAACGAGCAGCGTCACTTGATCCTTCTCTGCCCTTTGGAGAAATCGCAAACAGCGCCGTTGCCAATGGACTTCCAAGAGTGGCCGAGTCGACTATTGACCCGTACACTGACGATCATGCGCCAGTCGAATGGCTGGTCGATCGAATGATCATAACCGCTGCGCAGGACGACTGAAACGTGCTGAATACGCGCCCAACTGAGGTCCAGGCTTATGACGTGAGATCGTCTGAGCCACTGCGAGTCCATCAAAGCGAGCTTCTCTCGATGTTGCCGGGCATACGGCACGGACTCACGATGCGGCGACGCGACCTCAGTCCTGGCGAGGCGAATATCTCGTACACGGCTCCGAGGGATGAGCATTCGGCTTGGGCATCGCGCAAAGCCTGGTGCGCTTCGATCGGCGTTGATGCAGAAAGCCTGACGGTCCCTCACCAGGTCCACGGCTCCGACGTGGCCGTTGTGACGCGACGAAATCGAGGTAGTGGAGCAGCGCCCGGGTCAACGCTTGTCGGTCGATTTGACGCGGTGGTGACGTCCGAGCCTGGAGTCACGCTGATGACGACCCATGCTGATTGCTTGCCGATCCTGATGTATTCGCCAGATTGTCGAGTGATCGCGTCTGTTCATGCGGGATGGCGCAGTACTGTCCAGGGTGTGGCACCTCGGACCATCGAAACCATGATCGAGCATTTCTCAGTGGATCCAGTTGGAGTCTGGATATATTTCGGCCCAGCAATCTGCCAGGGTTGCTACGAAGTCGGTGACGATGTAGCCAGTGCATGGAAACGATCTGGCTCTAGTGGTGGCACTGGGGTGCTCACGCCCGTTGCCGACAAATGGAGGTTCGACCTGGTTGCTGCAAATGTTCAGCCGATGCTCGATCTAGGGGTGAGGCTCGAGTCGATGGAAATGTCGAACATCTGCACTCGATGCAATGGTGACTCCTGGTTTTCCCATCGTGGGCAGGGCCCATTGACTGGTCGTTTCGGTGCGATGATCACGCTCGATTCCTGATGCTGTATGTCTGAGTCTACTGTCGAATCACTGGAATCCAGAATATGCAATGTGCAGGAGCGCATTGCCGTTGCGGCTGGAAAGGCGGACAGAGACCAATCTGCAATAACGCTGATTGCCGTTTCCAAGTCCGTCGATCGTCGAGCAATGGACGATGCTTATGCTCTCGGAATAGGCGAATTTGGCGAGAACCGCGTTCAGGACGTGGCGGTAAAGCTTCAGAACCCGTTGCCGTCGGACGCTCGACTCCACATGATCGGTTCGCTGCAGTCGAACAAAGCAAAACAGGCGCTACGCATGTTCGACCTGATTCACTCGGTGGACAGAGAGTCTCTGGTGGTCGAGCTTTCCAGGCAGGCCGTCAGGCATGAGATGGAGATTGACGTTTTGCTCCAGGTCAATATCGCCCGGGAGACTCAGAAGGCCGGATGCGATCCTGATGACGCATTGGGGCTCGCGAAAGCGATTCTCGCGGCCAGCAGCGTCAACCTGCGTGGTCTGATGACCATCGCCCCATTGGTGGACGATCCGGAACAGGTTCGCAGCCTGTTCGCGTCTCTCGGAACACTGAAAGCCGACCTCGAGTCGGCTTTGGAAGGCTTTCCGCTTCCTGTGCTCTCGATGGGCATGACCAACGACTTCGAGGTCGCAATCGAAGAAGGCGCGACTCACGTGCGGGTGGGTCGCGCGATCTTCGGGGGCTAGCAGTCGGCAGATTCGGTCACTCGGAGGTAGGTGTCGCCTCTGACTCGACATCTGGCGCCTGAAGATCGCTCATGCTGAGCAGAATCCGCTCCAGCTCCATCTGCGATTCGCCATATGCCTGCCAGTCTCCTTCGACCAAAGCTTGCTGCCCGCGTTCATAGGCCGCGACAGCTTGCTCTGCAAGTGTTGCGAGGTCGAGCACGACGTCAGTGGGTTGCGGTACGGCGCCTTCCTCCTCGGTGCCAGGCAGGGTCACTTGTGGAATATCGGCGGTCAGCGCGATCAACGCCTCCGGCAACGTGGTGCGCATCACGACTCGTTCGCTCGACGCAACAATAACCCGCTTCATCTCCGGTAATGATCCCGAAGATCCTCGTGCCTCCAGATACAGTGGCTGCACATAGAGAATGCTCTCCCCCACCGGAATGACCAGCAAGTTTCCTCGCAACACCTCTGAACCCGACTGATTCCACAGGCTGATTTGAGCAGA
Source organism: Thermomicrobiales bacterium (assembly GCA_041745115.1). Lineage (GTDB taxonomy): Bacteria > Chloroflexota > Chloroflexia > Thermomicrobiales > UBA6265 > JAHBVL01. The sequence continues at coordinate 10,755 of JBGTJM010000033.1, read as the reverse complement.
TATGTCTGGCTCCTGATCGATCCGGGCGGATATCTGGGCGGGACCAAAAACGGTTTCCTGTCTTGGAAAACGGTACGCAACAAGTCTGGATATGCCGGATTCGTCCGAAACCCCAGCCATCCAAGACGTCATGTTCTGGCGATCTGTTCCACCACCCGGAATGAACGGTCGAATCAGCGCAAAACTGGCCTCATCTTCGTCAGGGAGGGTCAGCGTAACGTAGTACGGTTCCATTGGACCGACGTCTTCGTCTGCTCCGTCCCGTGGAACGGTCCAGCGGTCCTCCCCGTTGTAAAACGCTGTCGGATCACTTACATGAAACTCGGCGTATGCTGCCGACTGGAGCTCGAACAGCGCCTCTGGGTAACGGAAATGGCTCGCCAGACCCTCAGGTGCTTCGGACACCGGTTTGAAGATGCCTCCGTAGGCGTCGTCATACGCATCAGCCACAGGGTCCACGACTGCCGTGCGATAAAAGTCGACATTTCCGTTGTACGCATCGACGACGACCTTAACGCCATTTCGCTGATAGTTCACGCCATCGAATCTGGTAGCATGTGGAAATCGATTGCTTGTCGTGTAGGCGTCCACGATCCAGAAAAGGCGCCCGTCCAGAATCACCAGATAGGGATCCTCATCCAGGGTCAGAAACGGTGCGATGGTCGAAATGCGTTTGCCAATCTGCTGATCGAAAATTACCCGTGTCTCGGAATTGAACTCCCCTGTGAAGAAGAGATTCTGGTCACGAAAGTGCACGGCAAGCAGCAGTTTTGTGACGAATCCGCCGCCAGAGACCGATCCATGCGCTTCCCCGTCGTAGATGAAACCGGTGTCCGCACCTGGCTCAAGTGAGATCTCACCAGAAAACTCGGGTTGATTCGAGTTGACTGCGATCCATGGCATCTCGTTTTCACCGAAATAGATCTCCGGTTGATCGATCTGGTATGGACCCTCACCAGTCGGCGGAATGCGTTCGACAACAAAGATCGGTAGACCCTGCGCCGTTGCCTGACTCACCGGACTCACGACTCCCGCGTAGCCATGGGTATACACGAGATGGGTGTTCGTCCAGGTCTGGGCTCCCGATGGCAGCCCGCTGAGCTCAAGCTCTCGTGCAGACACCAGCACCTGCTGGATCCCTCCGTCAGTCTGATACCGATCGACGTCGACGTCGAGAAAGACGTAGTAGGGCACAAACGACTGCAGCTGCTGAAAAGTTGTTCTGGCGATGCGATAGTCCCACAGACGAATGTTGTTCAGCGTTTCCGGATATGCCTCGAGTGCGTTGGCTTCCAGCGGCGCCGTTCCGCTCAGCTCTCGCTCCGTCACCTCGGAGAGGCCGAATCCTTCTCTGGTCATAGCAATGTTGTTGACAATGAATGGACGCTCTCTCCGGAGTTCTCCTGGTTCGACGAAGACCTGCTGCACGACGACCGGGATGAGCACGCCGAGAAGAAACGAGACGACCGCCCAGGCAGCAATGCCAATCAGAAGCGGTCGAACCTGCCGTATGAACGCATTGACGAGCAATAGGCCACCCACGGCAAGTGAAATCACGACCAGCGCGTAGTTCGTCCAGCGCTGAACGTTGACATCGGTGTACCCGGCTCCAAACACCGCTCCACGTTCTGAATAGACCAGCTGGTAATTTGTCAAGATGTACCGGATGCCAATCAGGATCACACAGACTCCCGCAAGCGCCAGCACGTGTACTCTCATCTGCGCTGGCGTCGATTGAATCCGTGCCCATCGAACACTCAGGCGAATGACATACACAAACAGTGTCGCAACGGCCGTCAGAAAGACCAGCACGATCGCAAGGTCGAGGAGCGCCGACAATGCGGGAAGCCGGAGCAAGTAGAAGCTCATATCACGGTTGAAAACCGGATCGTTCAGGCCGTAGTTGTCGACAAATCGAGCCAACTGGAACATCTCCCACCGACTGCTGAACCAGGAACCGGTCAGCACGGCGACCACTACCGAACCCCCAACGAGCACCAATGTCAGAAGAAGGTTGGATGCCTTTGTGACGATTCCAGTCGAAGCCTGATCTCGCGTGCGCCTCAGCGCAAGAGTGAGATTTCCACCGAAAAAGGCTGCACAGAGCAAGCCGCCAACTACGCCATATCCCAAAAATGATAGGTAACGCGTCATCAGCGAACCGCGGTAGCCGATACTATCGAACCACCACCAGTTCACCCAGAATGAAGCGGTTAGCAAAGCGGCGACCACGATCACCACTGCGATTACTGCGATGATCGCCAATCTCCGGATCGAACCTGGGATGGATATATTTGGCATGGAGAATCGATTCAAATCTTCCGCTCTTTTCCGCTTGTGTGACCAAGTGTCATGGTACGATGATGGGCGGACAACAAAGTCGGTCCACCGTCTGTCATGCAGTCATCCTACCATCGCAGCGATTGGAACTATGCTGAAGCGCGAGTTCACAAGTCCCCAAATTCGGCTCGTGAATTTCGCCAGTGGCAGCCACGCCAACGCGTTGTTGTTGCAAGTGTCAGGTGTCACGATACTTGTCGATTGCGGCCAGACTCCCCGCAAGTTTGCAGGCACCCTGCAGTCGCTGGGACTGTCGCCGGAAGCGATTGATGTAGTGTTCGTCACCCATGAACATGGTGACCACGTTCGAGCACTCCCAGTACTTCAAAGAGCCGGCGCCACGATTGTCACCTCAAGAGGAACTGCGCATGCGCTCGGCCTTTCCGACCGCGATTACGTGCAAGCCACCAGGTGGAAAGAACGAAACATCGCCGGTATCGACTTTCTGCCGCTGCCCGTCTCTCACGATTCATCAGAACCGCTGGGAGTACTGATTCGTGCTTCGGGCGTGTGCGTGTGTGTTATGACTGACCTTGGCCGGGTTGAGCCAGAGCTACTGGCGCCTATGGCTGAAGCCGACGTCATCGTGATCGAAGCCAATCATGATGTAGACCTGCTTCGGAATGGTCCCTACCCTGCACACCTCAAGCGAAGGGTGCTTTCCGGCAGGGGCCATCTCTCGAATACAGACTCCGGAGTTGCCCTGAGGCGAGTGATAGCGCACTCTGGCTCTCGACCAGACATCTGGCTCGCTCACTTGTCTGAGACCAACAACCGGCCGTCAACAGCCGTGACAACGGTCCAGCAACATGTTCCAGGAGTTCGGGTCTCGGCGCTCGATCGGCACTTGCCGGTTGATCTATTGGCAAATCGCACGGGGACGTCGTCAACGCTTTCAGCGAGGCAGTCACGGTTGTGGCCCGACGACGAGCTCATACTTCGCCCTCGTCAATAATGGTCTCCATGCAGGGATCGACCGCATAGCTCCTCGTCGAAATTGTGTAGCGGTATTGGAATCTGGATTCAAAAGAAGGGTTGCAACAGCTCGTCGACAGTTGCCCTGTTCCATGATCAACTCGCGACGTCCATGATTCTGTTCATGGCCGCTGTAGGTTTTTGGGGCGTCTTTACGTATATCCAGGGCGGAGGCCTCACAGGCAGCATTGCAGGGGCATTGGCGATCGGTCAGGTCCTCATCCTGGTGCAGGGAGGTTTGGGACTCATTCTGTACATCGATGGCCCTGGCCCTGAAGATCCCGTGCATGTCCTATATGGAATCACCGCCGCAATTGCTCTTCCATTTGCCTACACGTATCTCAAGGACCGAGATGCCAGGCAGTCGCTTCTGATCTTCAGTCTGCTTTCCCTCTTCATTGCTGGTCTGGCAGTGCGAGGCATGACCACCGGCGGGTGAACCGCATTTCCACAAAACCAAACCAGACTCCTGGACGTTTATGACATTGATGGGTGGCAGGGTGTCGCACGATGTTGCGTGCGACGTCACAGCTTCGTGACGCTACTGTCACAGCCGAAAATCCGTTGACATCCTCAGGGCATGAGCGTACAATCCGACCGTACAGTCCGCAGTGTACGCTCGCACCGGCACGCGTTCACCGCGAAAGGAGTCAGCGTGGAAGGCAGTTCCCGCGATTACCAGCAGGTGGTCGACCAGGCGTTGCAGGTGGTTTATAGCCACCATCATCGTTTGATCAGCCAATTGCACCCAGGGGCATTCGAACCTCTCACGCTGGAGCAGCTCCGTGATGGACCGCTTGGCAGGGACCTAGCAAAATTGGACATGTTGGCGCGGGGCGAGATCCGCGAACCGAAAGAACAGGTCCTGATGGCGATCGATTCGATCGTTCAACTTCTGTTCTGGCCCGCAGCCGCTGACGACTACACAGTGCCGCGTTCGTTCTGGGACACGGATCTCGGTCGAATGCTGGCGCTGGCCAAATTCAAGGCATTTTCATCGAATGAACTCGTCAGTATTGGCAATGCAGCTCAGCAATTGAACGTGACCAGGCCGACCATTTACCGTTGGATGGACGATCGAACTCTGAGCTACGTTCGCGATGACATGAGTGGCAGAACGTTCGTCGTCCGGAAAGATATCGAGAATCTCAAGCGGGTCGCGGCCGAGTTTGGGTCCGCCGAGGCCTGAAAAACTCTCTGACAGGAGAAAAGAACGCCCGGCTGATCACGACAGCCGGGCGTTGCTCATATCGAGTTCCACAGCGATCAGGCGTTGTTGAGCGCTACTACGTCGCCTCCGCGATGGTAGAGGACCGGAAGTCGGTTGCCCAGTCCGGTCAAAATTTCGTATGGAATGGTGTTGGCCAGCGAAGCCAGAAGTTCAACGCTGGGTTCGTTTTCAGTTGCGTTGCCAATGACGCAGGCGATGTCGCCGACCTCGCAGTCGAGCTCAGACGGAAGCTCAACGGACATCTGGTCCATCGACACTCGACCAGCGACAGGGCATCGCTGACCCCGAATTGATACCCATCCCAGGTTCGAGAGCGACCGAGGATATCCATCCGCATAGCCAAGCCCCAGCAGGGCAATACGAGTCGGGTGCCGAGCGACAAAAGTTCCGCCGTATCCGACTTCATCCCCAGGCTGGACCCACTCCACTCGCTGGACCCTGGCCTCAACACGCAGGGCACTCCGCATACCCTCGAAAAGCGGACGGTCGGGTCCAGGAGGCACTCCGTACAAGCTGATTCCGGCCCGTACCATCGCAAAGTCATACTCGCGAGAAGCCAGTATGCCTCCGGAGTTCGAGGCATGAGAGAGCCCGGGAGTGAGTCCAATCTCCTCGAGTGATGCAAGCACGTTTCTGAATCGTTCTACCTGAGCGTCGGTGGGCTGCCGATCTGCCTCTTCAGACCGGGCAAAGTGGGTATAGATGCCGGTGAGTTTAACCTGTTCGTTTTCCAAAAGGTCCGCAGCTGCCGACACCACCGCGTTCGAAGCGAGGCTGAAACGATTCATACCCGTATTCACTTTGAGTTGCACTCTGAGAGGTCGACTGTCGCCTAGGGGCGCTTCTCTGAGCGCTTCCACCTGTGTCAAAGATCCCAGGGTGATGTCCAGATCGTTGCGTTGAGCAACAGGGAATTCGACCGGGGATGCCGGTCCGAGGACAAGAATCGGAACGCTCAGCCCGCTCGTACGAAGCTCGATGCCCTCTTCAACAGTTGCCACCCCGAGCCAGCTAGCTCCACCAAGGACCGCTGCGCGTGCGACCTCCGACCCACCATGGCCATAACCGCCAGCCTTCACCACCGCCATGAGCTGCGTGCCGGTTGACAGATGGCGCAGCAGGCAGGCAGCGTTGGCCGTGATCGCATCGAGGGCGACGATCAACTGTGCCCCTCGCCCGTCGTGCTGCCAAAACGAGCTCGATGTCCTTCGACGTTCCGAATCAGTGGACATGGGATTGCATGCCATGCCCCGTGCGATCAACTGGAATGGGAGCGCTCGAGCGCTGCAACCTGACGCCCAATCGCATCCGGCAAATCGCTGGCGACCACTCCAAGCACTCCATAGGTTGTCTGTAGCTCCTCTGCGGCCTGGCAGCCCAGGTAGATCGCGACTGCGGCTGCGTCCATCAGAGATAGTCCCTGGGCCAGGAAAGCACCAATAGACCCAGCCAGGACATCTCCAGATCCGGCTGTGGCCAGCGACTGGGGCGAGACCGGTCCAGTCCGGACGGACTCACCGTCGGTGACAATAGTCTCATGCCCTTTCAGAACGACTATCTGGTTCCACGCCGCCGCCGCCTGCCGCGCCAACTCCTCGCGACTAACAGAGAGATCCTCCGCCGATACATCGAGGAGCCGGGCCATCTCGCCTTCGTGTGGGGTGAGGAGAAGTGTGCCTGGCTGCATTGACGACCACCATGAATCCTGAGTTGAGAGCCAGGTGATCGCATCGGCATCGACGACTGATGGTTTTTCGGCGCCAAGCAGCTGGACATCCCGATCGTTTGTGCTGTTAACCGCCGAACTACCAAATCCAAATGGTGATCCGTGTTTCCTGCTCTTTCGTCCGAACAGAACGGCCAACAGCGCCGTCGCTTGATCATCCTGCGACAGACCAGGGCCGACGACCACGGCTTTGCACCGCTCCAGCCGCTCGCCAATGAGATCGTTCGCCCGATCCGCGCTCGAGTGAGCGTCGCCATCCGGCAGTGGCACGAACGTCGCTTCCGGCACCAGAGTCGCAATCGAAGCAACGGCAGAACGAGAACTGGCGATGCTCACGATGCCGGCTCCCGACCTTCCCGCTGCCCGTGCGGCGAGTGCCGGCGCACCGATATATCCGGGTGCACCTCCAATGATCAGAACGCCACCGACGCTCCATTTGTGAGCACCAGGCAGTCGCGTTGGCAGCAGGGTTGCTGCCATCTGATCGTTGATCGTCGTGTTCGGTTCGTTTCGCCTATTCGCCACGGGGGTATCCGTTACCTCTCTATAGACAGCGCTGAGGCGCTCGACCACCACTGGTCACTCGTCACTGTGCTCTGAGTCCGTTTCAAACTGATCCATGACGGCACCCAGCTTTATGCCCACAACAATCGCCATCGCGTCTGTGCGTGAATGCGTGATCGATACGCTGAAGTCGTCAAGCCCGAGTAGTGCGGCTCGGTTTGCCGCTCCGCCATGGAGCACAAGGACCGGCTTGCCACGCCGATTGGTCAGAATCTCCATTTCGCGCCACCGAATGCCGCGGATGCCTGTTCCCAGGACTTTGGACGTCGCTTCCTTCACCGCAAATCGCCCAGCCAGCTCATTCGGTCTCGTGGCATATCGTGATTGCTCTTGCGGCGTATAGACTCTGTCCAGAAATCGCTGGCCAAACTCGCGAAGCACTCGTTCGATACGCTCGATCTCGATGACATCGATGCCGACCGCGATGTGCCCGCTTTTCTCAGGATCGAACTCAGGGTTATACACTCGCTCGCCTCACGGGATCAGTCCAACTCGTCTCTGTGGGATCGCACCGATACCGCGAAGACGCAGCCGAAAAAGTCTACGCTACCGATCGCACGACTGGCCTGTATCGGTCGTTGAAAGCGATATGGGCGGCGGCAAACAGATCCGCCTCAATAGCTCTTTGCATCACGTCCATCTGTCTCATCAGGAATCGTAAATTGTGAATCGTGGCCAGTCGTAGACCCAGTAATTCCTTTGACCTCAAAAGATGGTGCAGATAGGCAGCCGAGAATTCAGAGCAAGTCGCACAGTCGCACTCGGTATCGACGGGGCCATGTTGATCCCGGTATTCCCGCTTCATCAGATCGATCCGACCGTCCAGCGTAAAGAGCGCCCCATTCCTGGCAAGGCGTGTCGGCAATACACTGTCGAACATGTCGATCCCCTGAGCGACGCCGTTCCAGAGATCCTCAGGCGAACCCACTCCCATCAGGTACCTGGGCTTTTCAGTTGGAAGGAGAGGGCATACTGCGGCGAGTACGTCCGCCATCAATGATTTCGATTCTCCAACGCTCAGCCCTCCGATCGCGACGCCAGCGACGTCGCAGCCGGCAATCTCAGTTGCGTGTTCACGACGCAGATCCAGGTCAACGCCGCCCTGGCAGATTCCAAACAATGCTCCTTTGGTTGTTGCTTCGTGAGTTCGATGAGCGTCGATGCTGCGATTGAGCCAGCGACTGGTTCGCATGGTCGCATCGACGACCTTGCGCGGATTCGCCGGTAGCCCAACCAGATGGTCGAGGGGCATCATGATGTCAGAGCCAAACCGGATTTGAAGATCAACAACCGATTCCGGTGTCATCATGTGACGAGAGCCATCGACGTGCGATTGAAATGCAACACCTTCTTCTCGCACACGGGCGTTTTGAGCAAGGCTGAATACCTGGAACCCACCGCTGTCTGTCAGTATCGGCCGGTTCCATCCCATAAAGGCATGGAGTCCGCCTGCGGTCTCCAGCGTTTCAACTCCGGGCCGGAGCATCAGGTGATAGGTGTTGCTCAAAATGATCTGGGCACCACACTCAATGATCTCACCAGGATGCAACGATTTGACGGTTGCCAGTGTGCCGACCGGCATAAAAACCGGGGTCTGAATTTCTCCCATGCGGGTCCGCATGGTGCCCCGTCTGGCTCCGCTCTGATGGTCGGTGTGAATGACTGAGAAACCAAAATCGCTCACCCGCTCGGACCACGATCCACGAGCGCGCCTTTCATCGGAAGATTTCTCCTCGGCTTCATACGAAGTCTCAACCCTGAACTGTTGGCCCCTGGTTGTATCCGGCAGCGGTTCGCCGGCTTCGGGCTCTCGCGATGGCATCTGCGCGATCTGCTGATGGAGCTCCGTTCGCGTCGACCTTGGTGGGCTTGCTGGAAGCGCCGTTCTTCGCTACAGCCGCTGTTCCATTTGTGGATACATCAGATACTGGATCGAAAAACGAAACGTCGGCAAGAGGATCCTGTTTGGACGCCACCGGAGGTGGTGCGGGCTTTGCAGTTGTCGACTTTCCGGATGTCGAACCCGACTTCGTCGACGAAGCAGACTTTGCGGTTGAGGCCGTTTTGGGTTTTCCCGCACCGGACTTGGACGTTGTCGATTTGGAAGTCGATGCTTTGGAGGAGACTGAGCTGCTCACCGATTTGGCGGTTTTTGAGACTGACGATGAGACAGAATTCAGCTCTTTGGTCAGGGAGTTGGTCGTACCGGCCATTTCTGATTTCAGCCCGGCTATTTCTTTGTCGACGTTCTGCTTCAGATCCCGGACATTCACACCGGTTTGCTTCTCGAACTCGCCGGTCATGTCCTGGGTCATTTTGCGGAAGTCTCTTAGAAGTTTTCCCGCTTGACCGGCCATTTCAGGCAACTTGTCAGGACCAAAGATGATGACGGCAATCACCGCAATGACGGTGAGCTCTTGCCATCCCATTCCCATAATGCCCATAAACTGTTACCTCGATAGTCCGTGCCTGACTGGGGATCGCACCTCAGCCAGTGAGGAGACGAGCGACGATGAAGTATAGCACCGGCATTGCTGGCTTCCTCCGGCGAAAACTGGGTGGAGAGCCAGATGAACACAACGACCAAGAGGGATCTCCAGTGAAAGCAGTGATCGGGTTGGGCAATCCTGGCCAGAAATATCGTGGTACGAGGCACAACGTGGGATTCCTCATCGTTGACGAACTCTCCCGCAGATTTGAGGCCGATCCACCGCGCGATCGATTCAAGTCCTCGATTCGCGAATGCCGGCGCGGTGAATTGCGGGTCGTCCTTGCGCAGCCGCAGACTTACCTGAACCTCAGCGGAAATGCTGTCCAGCAGATCCTGAACTGGTATAAGCTCGAAGCTGCTGATGCGCTTATCGTCTACGATGACATGGATCTGGGGTTCGGAGTAATGCGTCTCCGCGAGTCCGGCAGCGCCGGTGGACACAATGGTCTGCGCTCGATTATTCAGTCAACCGGCACGGATCAGCTGCCTCGACTCAGAATCGGCATCGGTCGGGGGCGTTCAGCCTCAACAGCGCACGTACTTTCGACATTTAGCGAACAGGAACGAGAAGTGCTGAACGATCTGATTCAACGAGCTTGCGACGGAGTCGAGTATTGGCTCGATGACGGACCTGTCGCAGCCATGAACCAGATCAATCAGAAACCTGCCACCAATGGAGCAAACGAGGATCGCCGGGAGCTGTCATCCAGGTCGACGGGCGCATCTCAATGCAAGGGAGCATCTGCCACGTGAAGAGCGAACGAGCAGCGGTCCCGGGGCCGGTCGCAGTCATTGGCAGCGGCACGATGGGAAGCGGTATCGCCCAGGTAGTCGCGGCCTCGGGGATCAACGTCCTGTTGATCGACCGAACAGAGGCAGACCTTCGACGCGGCCGGTCGACCATCGAAGCCAGCCTCGACCGACTGGTCAGCAAGGAAACGATCAGCCGTTCGGACGCCGACCAGACCCTGAGCAGGATTGAGTTCACCGTTGAGTTCGACAGCCTTGCACGAGCTACATCGGTCATCGAAGCAGTATTCGAGGACCTATCGGTTAAGAAGCAACTGATCGAGCAAATTGATCCACATGTTGAATCGCTGCAGTTCCTGGCCACGAACACATCGTCACTGTCAGTCACTGAAATTGCCGCAAGTTCGGCCTCGCCCTCGAAGGTTCTCGGTATGCACTTTTTCAATCCAGTGCCAGTGTTGCCGCTGGTAGAGATTGTTCGAGCTTCCAAAACGTCGGAGACCGCGCTGGAGGCGGCGCGAGAACTGGCTGAAACCATCGGTAAGACGCCGGTTTTCGTCAACGATTCACCCGGATTCGTCGCGAACAGACTACTCATACCGATGATCAACGAAGCTGTTTGCGTGCTGGAGGCCGGTGTGGCTGAGCGCGATGATATCGACACCATCATGAAGCTCG
>JBGTJM010000032.1:0-6354 GCA_041745115.1 Thermomicrobiales bacterium | reverse complement strand
TGGCGTTTCGAACGCAATTTCCTGTTCGTCCCAGTTGCCGAGACAGCGATATGCCGGTATAGTGATAAGCCGTTAGCGGGACCTGTTGGTCATTACCTGCACTGGAAGGCTCATGGGTGAACTCGTCGCTGGACGTCCGATAGTCCAGTTGCAGCATCAGATTTCTCCGGCCCTCGATCTCGTTTCGTATATGTCTCTTCTCTATCGCGCAGTTCCTGGCAGTGGAATCAGCCCCGAGCTGGTCGCGGCCCGCAGGGCCTTGCCCGACGATGTGAGGTCCGATCTGGACCTTCTCCACGGGTTTTCCGGACGTCTGCTGTACTATATGGAAGAACCCATCCTTGCAATCGATCCGCTTGGCGCACTTCGTGGACTGACTACCGATGAGATTGCGCTCCTTCTCGAGGACCGGGAACCATTGCAGTTCCTCGAAATGGCATTGCGGGCGTTGTCCCGTGTGCATCGAGACCTTGAAACTGGAGAACAGGCACCTGCGTTCGATAACGAAGCTGCCTGGCGGGAGTATCTCCTGCCCGCGCTCACGACTGCATCTCCTGAAGATGCGTATGCGCTGATCAGGGATCCTGGAGAACTGAAACGTCGCACCGTTTCGCTCATTCGCAACATCGGTGTCTCGGGCTTTTCGGTCGCGTACAGCACACACCTTCCGACTCTGCAGCGAGCACGTGAGCTTGCCGAAAGAACCGTCAGCCAGGGGTTTGGACTTGCGTTCTCCGAGCTGACTGGCAATCGCCTCCCATCAAGCCTCGTTTCGAAACTCGGTGAAATCGAACGGGTCACGTTCTGCCCGTCCTACTACCTGGGTTGTTTCGTAAGCTACATTCTGTATCCACCGAATCTGGTTGTCTACTACGGTGCGCCTGAATATCTGAATCGTGTCAGCCCTGCTTCCGAAACCAACGGCCGGCATCGCGAAGTGATCCGTGCATCGTCGCCACTTCAGGAGGACGACTTGCTCGAAGCACTCAAGGCGTTGAGCGACAGCAACCGCCTAAGAATTGTCGAACTGTTGGCAGCTGGGGAGCTCTACGCTCAGGAAATCGTTGCCAGACTTGGCATCGCGCAGTCTGCGGTTTCTCGTCATCTTTCGCTCCTCGAGCGAGCAAGCCTGATCAACGTGACCCCTCGCAGAGGCATGAAGTACTACTCGTTGAACGAGCAGACGATGGACAATGTAGCGTCGAGTCTGGTCTGCCGCTGTTTAGCCGATTGAATTGTGAAATTGCTCACTAAAACGGTATGCAAATATCGCGAACTCGTGTTATGATCCTTTTATCAACGCTGATGATGAGGTCGGCACGGTGCCAGTGTTGCCACCGGGATCGTTAACAACTGAAAATGTGGATGGTTTTCCATTGCGCTCCCTTCGTTGGTGCGCAGAAAAAACGCGGTGGTGCGAAGTCATTTTCATTCCGATTGAGCCACTTGCGTTCATGAGTGAGCCGCCTTGGGCGACGTTAGCCGGTTGCCTGGCATGATATACCTCAAACTTCCTTCCACCACGCGTCGTGATAATCCTTGTGATTCACGATCGCTTCTATAAACTATCCTCTCCGACGCTTGACCTGATCGCGGTCAGGCTGGTAATCCTCGGCAGCGATCAAGAACAGTTGACGCCCGGTGCAATAGCACCGGGCGTTGCTGATTCTAGCTACTTGAGCAAACACGGGCCCGCAACCGTTGCTGGTTCAGATGGCCAGTGCTCGGTTTAGGGGATTGCAGAACGGCTGTAGGGCAGCGACGTTTGGGGCTAGATCCGCCGGGCACCAGCCACCGTGTTGGTCTGGGTGGCAATCCAGACCGTTTTTTTGTACCAGGTATACGGAGTGTGGAGCCGAGCCGCTTCAAACTCCACCAGTTGCCACAGCTCCGTTCGTATCCCCTGCAGCAGACGGCTAACGGTGCAGCGGCAGGCTATCCACCAACCCCCAACATCGGGCATCTTCCCAAATCCAATGCCCCAGTCCTGAAAGCCGGTCAGGATGAGCAGTGCTGTGTCCGGCTCCGTTCCCACTTGTCGGTCATTGAACAGCCGGTAGGCCGCCGACTAGTCCATGCTCCCCATCCACAGGCTCACACACATCCCACCGATAAGTGCATCGGACGCTTCCTGGTTCGCTCCTTCCGCACGAGCGGACGAACGTCCGGCATCAGTGCGACGAACGTGTTGGTCAGCAGCCTCGCGGACGAGGACGTTGCGCAAGATCGGGTCATATCGTGAGCCTTTATTGGGGCCTCCTTTGGCAAGGGGGTTGGTGGCACTCCTAACTTGCAAGAGAAGTACACCGATTGTCAATCCGTCTGAGGAACCGACAGACGGAAGAGAGATGCGGTTTTTTCCGCAGCTCACTTGCACGTTCTTCGGGATGCCTCTTGTCAGATTTCAGGCGAGCGTGGCCAAATCCTCCGATGCCTCGCTCCTTGGAACCGGACGTTGAGCGATTCGCCGATCAAAGCGGACGACGGACGACCTGAGAATTGTCAGCACGCGCTCCAGGCGGGACCGATGATCCGTAGTAGCAATACTAGTCCGGTGAAATTGTTCGCGGACTTGCCGCTGTTCCATGTTCACGAGCTCCTGATTCAGCAGTGGGCTATTCATGGCTTCTTCGCACTCCTGTGAATGCCAACTAGCTCGGCAGCGGTCCGTGGATTTCGAGCGCGTAACGACCAGTGCATTCCATCACCCTCTCCATATCGGGAGGTCCCGGCGCGTCCTCCCAGAGCTCTGTGACAAATGCCTCGAATCCGGCTGGAGTCACCATCAGCAGAAACCGCGCGTCTGTATCGCCGACGACCTCGAATCCATGCGGCACATCGCGTGGCAAGAAGGCCCAGCTCCCTGGGCCTGCAACCCAACTGTTGTTGCCACTCACGAAACGCACTGAACCCTCGATGACGTAAAAAATCTCATCCTCGTTGTGGTGAGTGTGATAAGGAGAGCCGAGTCCCGGAGCTCCTATTTGCTCGATCGCGCCGATGGTGCCTCCTGTGCTACCAATGGATGCGTGTAACCAGGTCTTGCAACCGAAGAACCATTTCATGGGCAGATTGTCACGCGAAGTGATCGACAGTGGAGCAGTTGTTGCCGTTCCATTTGAACTCGCCATCTTCGTCTCCTTTCAGAGAATGTGTCCTCACGCATCCATCCATCGACTCTGCCCGAGCATTCGTCTTCACGCCACGACAGGATCGTACGATGCAGAACCACTGTATTTGCGGTGGCCACATCGCAGGAGCGTACAGGTACGTGATTCACGGTTCAATTTGAGCGCAATCACCGCCTGATCGCCAGTGACGGCCGGGCGCGTAGCTACGTTTTCATTGGTTGTGCGACACTGTGAACCCAGATCTGCGTGAGTTCCGTCACAGGCAACCGTCTTCGATCTCTGACAACCCGACCCGCAATGTTTAGCGAAAATGCCAGCATTTCAGGCTCTCTTCCCGTCGTCCAGGTCGGCGCTGGCCCCTATACAATTGACGCTCGATTGGTACCGATTGACTGCGCCAGGTGGCTTCATGACCGACCGGACACCGGACACTGTGTTGTTTCCGAGGATGACATCCTCACGGCTCACGGTGCCGCGACGATCGCTGGAGTGAACGAGCGAACTGTCAGGCGTGCGATTGCGAGTGGAACGCTCGTCGCATTGAAAGAGAACGGTGTTTACCGCATTCGTGGTTCGGATTTAACGGCATGGTGCAACCGCAGCGCGCCAAGTTCATCTTCGGTGAACCAGTCATCACCTGGCATTCGGACTTATCCTGAACTTCAAGTGCCGATGTCCTCATTCCTGGGCCGCGAGCAAGAACTGCATCTTGCCTCTTCTCTGCTGGCGAAACGCAATGTGCGACTGGTGACGCTGACAGGCCCCGGGGGGGTGGGGAAAACACGTCTCGCACTCGCCATCGCCGAGAAACAGCGCTCCAGGTTCCGTGACGGGGTCGTCATTGTACCCCTGGAGCATGTGTCCGAACCGAGTCAGATTCCCGGGGTGGTGCTCCGATCGCTGGGGATCACTGCATTCAGCCAGCACTCACCCTGGCAGGCCCTGCAGACAACGCTTCGCGACTCCAACCTCCTGCTCGTCCTGGACAACGTTGAGCATCTGGTGAGTGCGGCACCGCAGCTTGCCGAGACTCTGAAATGTAGCACTCAAGTCACGTTGCTCGTGACCAGTCGGAAGTTGCTCCGCGTGAGCAGCGAGCATGTCGTGCCGGTGCCGTCCATGGGGTTACCAACGTCCTCCGAACCCACGTTACTCGAAGCGGCCGAACGATCATTGGCAGTACAACTGTTCGTCGCGCGAGCCAGTGCGATCTCTCCAGAATTCTCGCTTGATGCCGGTACTGCACCCGCGATCGTCGATATTTGCCGGCGACTCGACGGGCTGCCCCTGGCGATCGAGCTTGCCGCTGCCCGGATCAACTACCTGCCACTTTCAACGCTGCTTGCTCGACTCGACGCGCGCCTGAGCGTGCTCACAGCAGGGCCCCGAGACACGTCGATCCGAAGTTCAACGATGGAGAACTCCATCGCCTGGAGCTACGACCTTCTCACCGATGACGAGCAGCAAGTCTTTCGACGGCTTGCCATCTTTGCCGGAGGATTCACGTTTCCAGCTGTGGAGTACATCCTTGGGAATGACGATTCGGTATCTGTAGGCGAAAGCTCATTTCCGCAGCAGGCCGCGATCGGCACGATCTCACTCGACAGCGCCCTGGGATCCCTGATTGACAGCAGCCTGCTCAGACGTGTCGACATTCCCAAGAAGGAAAGCCGCTTCGAGATGCTCGAAACGATACGTGCCTTTGCGCTCAATCAGCTCGCGAGAGACGAAAACGAATCCAGGGTGCGGGATCGCCATGCAATCTGGTTTACGACCCTCGCCGAGCGCCTGATGGACGGGTGGTCCATGGAGCAGGACGATCTCTGGTGGCTCGAAGCGGTCGAAGTCGAGCACGACAATGTCCGTGCGGCGCTGTCCTGGCTGGAACGCTCTGGAAACGAAATCGGACTACTCCGCCTGGCGATTGCGATGCATCCATTCTGGGAAGTGCGCAGCTTTCATGAAGAGGCGGTCGACTGGACTCTCCGGGGGCTCCGCTCGAGTGCCACCCTCACTCCAGAGCTGACTCTGGCCGCTCACGCACTCATCGGACGCAAACGCCAGCGACAAGGCCAGTTTGAATCAGCACTTTTTCACAATCGAAATGCCCTGCAAATCGCGCAGAAATTTGGTGTCGAAAAGGCGATCGCCGACGCCCTGATCGGCATTGGCAAGGTTGAAACAAACCGGGAGAACTACGAAGAGGCGGTCACGATCCTGTCAGATGCGCTCGAGAGGTTCGAGAAGCTGCCAAACAATGCTGGAGTGAGCACTGCACACTACTTCCTGACAATTGCATTGTATGGAAGAAGTGAATACGTCAAAGCCAGGCGACATATGCAGGCCGCGATGCAAGCGCTGGATACAACCGGTTCGACGTTCAATTTGAGTGTCATGCGAAATCCGCTGGTTCACCTCTGTTGCGATACCGGCGAAAGCGAGGACGCGGCAATAGCACTTGGTGAGAGTTTGCATGCGTGGTCGCAAAGTCGCGGCGCCAATCTCGATATTCTGGCTGAGTGCCTCGTAGCCTCCGCCAGATTTGCGCAACTGCGAGACCGACCGGTCTTGGCCGCGCAGCTGATCGGGGCAGCGGAGGGACTGACCGAGCTGGTAGGGATTCCGCTGTGGGTTCCTCCTCCGAGTCAATACCGCCGTCTATTTTCAGGACTGCAATTGGAGCTTGGTAAGGAGATGTTTGCCGACGCGGTGGCACATGGCCGATCGACCGATATCGACAGAATCGTCGCTTCGGCGATTGATCTGGCATCCCAGCAAATCGGAACTCGACCAGAGATCCTGACTCCCCGCGAACGAGACGTTCTCGAACTCCTGGTTGAGGGACTCACCGATCAGGAAATCGCGAGCAGGCTCTTTCTGAGCGTGAGGACAGTAGAGGGACATGTCGCCAATGTCCTCGGGAAGTTCAACGTCTCTTCTCGCACAAGCGCTGTTCGCGAGGCGATTGTCCGGGGCCTGATCACCTCCCCACGACAGCATTCCCAGGGTCGCGGAGCTGCAACAGACACATGATGCTGGCAGTGATGCACCCGGTCCTCATCGAACGAGTATGAAAAGGCCCGACCGAATTCATCAGGCGCCTGAATGCGCACGCTTCTCAGTCAGTCTCCAGGCAGCGATTCATCCTAAATGCGAATTCGCATCTCGTCTCGCACGGAGCGAAAAGCCGCAAGCCGCACGTCGTCCCTTCCCTGAATCTAGC
>JBGTJM010000031.1:0-1762 GCA_041745115.1 Thermomicrobiales bacterium | reverse complement strand
TGTGAAACGAGGCCCTGATGTGCGCGGCGAAACATCTGGACGCCATTAGTGGTGGCGATTCCCGCACTCTCCTGGCCCCGATGCTGGAGGGCGTAGAGGCCAAAGAACGTCAGCCGCGCGACATCCTCGCCAGGTGCGAAGATTCCAAACACGCCACACTCTTCATGTGGTTTATCTGATTCAATGGAGGGCGAAGATACCAGCGTTCGCATCACGCTACAGTCTACAACCTTTGCTCGATCGTTTTCCGGCAAACCAGCTACCGAAGTCCACTTTCAAACGCCTGGGAAAGGGCCTTCACCGACAACGGCGATGCACCACGAATCGTCAACAGGTCCCCACCAGTGTCGCCCAGAACCTGGCAGCTGACACCGGCAGCCGCCGCATTTTTCTCTGTGACCTGAACCTGATCGCTGTCGACAGCAATCAGAACGAGAGATCCGGCCTCGCCAAACCATTGAACGTCGACACGTTTGTGTCGATCGGCTGCGTCGGGTAGTTCGACCGACGCCCCGACCCGGGATGTGAGAGCCATCTCAGCAAGAGCAACTGCAATACCGCCTATAGAGACGTCATGTGCGCAGGAAGTCACGTTGCTCGCAATGAGCTGTCGTACAAGGGTCTGGACCCGGAACTCGGCGGCAATATCGAGCGGAGGCGGAGTGCCAGCTGTCAGTCCATGAAACACTTTGAGAAACTCAGATCCTCCCAACGTTGGGCTCGAATCGCCGAGCAGCATGACAGTCATCCCGGGACCATAGGCCATCGTCGCTCGACGTTCGACGTCCTCGAGAAGACCCACCACGCCAATTGTGGGTGTGGGCATCACTGGGGAATCGCCGGTTTCGTTGTACAGACTGACATTGCCGCTCACGACCGGCACGCCCAGCGCTTCGCACGCTGTGCCAATTCCACTCACTGCCTTCTCGAGCTGAAAGTACCCTGAGGGCTTCTCGGGATTTCCGAAGTTTAGACAGTTGGTGATCGCCAGCGGCGCTGCACCAACGCACGACACATTGCGGGTCGCTTCGGCGACCGCGTGCATCGCGCCGAGGTATGGGTCCAGGAAGCAATACCGGGAATTGCAGTCAATCGCTGTCGAGATGCCAAGCGACGTGCCCTTGATCCGCAGAACCGCTGCATCTGCCTTACCAGGAGCGACCACGGTGTTCGTGAGGATGGTGTGATCGTAGCGTTCGAACACAGGTCGCCGACTGCACACATTGTGAGATGACAGGATCTTCAAGAGCGCATTGGGCGCATCATCAATCGACAGGACAGGAAGTTGCTCCAGTGGCATTTCCCTCATTTGCCTGACAGCGGGGCTTTCGCTGGAATCCCGAATATACGTCGGGCACTCGTCGGTAAAGAAACGAGCCGGTACTTCAGCGGTGATAGCGTCACCGTCCTTGATTCGTACCAGACCGTCCTCCGTAATTCGTCCAATAACAGAGGAGTGAAGTGACCACTTCCGAACAACGTCGTTCACCTGATCAACACCCTCGGGCCGAACGACAACGAGCATTCGCTCCTGGCTCTCGCTAAGCATGACTTCATATGCCGTCATGCCCTCTTCTCGACGGGGCACGAGCGCAACATCGATTTCGGCGCCAACTCCGCCGCGACTCGCGCACTCGACCGTCGAGCTCGTCAATCCCGCTGCCCCGAGATCCTGCATCGCAACAACGCTTTCGGAACTCAGCAATTCGAGGCACGCTTCGAGCAGGAGCTTTTCGAGGAACGGATTGCCAACCTGAATCAC
>JBGTJM010000030.1:0-3589 GCA_041745115.1 Thermomicrobiales bacterium | reverse complement strand
GCTAACCAACGGCAGGCTCGAAGTCGGAATTGGACTCGGTCATCGCACTGAAGAGCTTGTCGCACTGGGAGTCGATCCAGCCCAGCGTATACCCATCTTTCAGGAGCGCGCGGCCGTTCTCCAGGCCCTCTGGACCGGCGGGAGCGTGTCTATCGAAAGCGAACACACCCTCATCCGTAGCGCCGCAATCTCCCCCATCACCAAACAGCAGCCAAATCCGCCCCTCTGGTTCGCCGGCAGCGATCCCCAAGCGGCCACCTGGTCCGGTTCGATCGGTATGAGCCTTGCTCTGGGGTTCAAACCGGCAGTTGAGCTCGAACCGGCAGCAGACGCCTTTCACAAAGCCGTGAAGTATCGCGCAAACGCCAATCCAGAACGCCTGCTACCGGGTGAAGGTCGCCTCGCGTTGATGCGGCAGGTCTATGTCGCGCCGACGGACCAGCAAGCACTCGACGAGATGACCGACGACGTGTTCCGGTTGCACCAGCTCGCCAATCAGGACCGTTCGAACCCGTCCGATCGAGACGAAGCGCGGAAGTCCGTCGAATCGATGATCGCCGACGAGATCTTTATCGCAGGTTCTCCGCAGACTGTTGCCTCGGCGATCCTCGCACTCGGCGAAACGCTCGGAGTCGATGTCTTTTTGGCCAACATCTACGCCAGTGGGATCGATCAGCCTCGCATCGACCGAATGCTCGACCAGCTGTCATCTGAAGTCGCGCCACTCCTCGATCCGGCCAACACTCCGTCAGCCTCTGCCTGACCTCTATCGACTGCCTACCATCTACCATCTACCATCTACCATCAACCAACTACCACCCACAACGCCTCCTCACCCAGACACCTCATCCAGTCGCACCCCCGGCGCGATGGTGTTCCTGTCCACTGCCACATCAATGACGACGATCCCTGGATGCTCGATCGCCTTGCGTACTGCATCGTCGACGTCGGCGTTTGAATCGATCCGAATCCCCAGGCCGCCAAAGGCTTCCGCGTACTTGACGATATCCGGTGTCCATAGCTCCGTTCCAGAGACTCGGCCGGGATACTCCTTCTCCTGGTGCAGACGTATCGTGCCGTAGAGCGAGTTGTTGAACACCACGCAAATGACCGGCAGTCCACGCTGAGCGGCAACCGCCAGCTCATTTCCAGTCATAAAAAAGCCGCCATCCCCAGCCGTAGCGACAACCTTGCGGGTACCACGATGCACAATCGTCGCTGCCACAGCCGCGGGAACGGCATAGCCCATCGCCCCGGAAGTTGGTCCCAGAAACGTGCCGGGTTGCCGGAACGACCCGAAGCGCTGCACCCAGCCGAAGAAATTCCCGGCGTCAGCGGTGATAACCGCATCATCAGGCAGGCGCCGGGCCATGGCCTGCACCACCAGTGCCGGATCGACCAGGCTCGTCACGCTCCCCGAGCCGGCACGGATAGCATCCTCGAACGCTTTCCGATCGCGACTGTTCTGATCATTCCGGTCAGGCCAGGTCATCATCGCTGCCATGTCGATGAGTGCCGCAAGGCACCGCCGGGCGTCAGACAACATCGCAACCGTAGCCGCGAACGACCGCCCCAGAACGGAGGGCTCCACGTCGATATGCACCAGACGTGCGTGTTTGCCGGGAACCGTGAATCCAAGTGTCGTCAGCTCACTCAACCTGGTTCCGATTGCCAGTACCAGATCAGCATCCTGGGCGCGTTTCCGCACCGGAGCTGGAGTTCCGAAAGAAAGCGAACCGAGCGAAAGGGGATGATCGGTCGGAAACGCATCCAGCCGCCGAAACGCTGTTGCGACTGGAGTTTCAGTCGCTTCGGCAAACTCCTGGAGCAACTGAACGGCTCCACTTCGCAATATTCCGCCGCCCGCTATGATCAACGGACGCTCAGAAGCTGCAAGCAATTCCAGAATCTCCGCCAGTTGTTCGGGTGCCGGGTGCGCAATCGCTCTCGCCGATGGCGGCAGCCCTGAAAACTCCACTGTCTCGTCCAGAATGTCACCGCGCAGGGCAATCGCAACGGGGCCCGGTCGCCCCGACGTGGCGATCCGGTACGCTTCCGACGTGAGTCGAGGCAGCTCGCTCCCTGCCGTGGCCTCGATCGACCATTTCGTGATGGGCGAAAGAAATGAGGCGAGCTCAACTTCCTGCAGCGCCTCCATATGCCGGAAAGGGGTTTCGACCTGCCCAACCATTGCGATCATCGGCGTCGAATCCTGCTGGGCGGTATGAATGCCGATTGCCAGATTGGCAGATCCCACCCCACGCGTTCCCATGCAGATTGCGGGCTGTCCAGTCAGCTTGGCGGCAGCATCGGCCATGAACGCAGCGCCGCCTTCATGCCTGGAGCTGACGAGATCGATCTCAGGTATATCGTGCAATGCGTCCAGCAGACCAAGAAAGCTCTCGCCCGGAACGCCAAACGCATACCTGACACCCCGATCCCGCAGGATTTCGACCGCCGCTTCGACTGACCTCATGGTTTCAGGCATACCGGATAATTCCCCCTTCAGATCGAACTCTCTTTGCGCAAATGATGGCACGTACCGGCATTGACCGCGTCGGAAACACACCCCGAAGCGGCGCCAGTTTGACCAGGTGCGTCTCGGGCGCATAGCATGCAGAACACAAGCAGCGATATTGGAGTAAACGCACCATGCCCAGATTTGCCGCGAACATTTCGATGCTCTTCACTGAGTACCCATTCGACGAAAGAGTCGATCGCGCATCAGCAGCTGGTTTCAAAGGCGTAGAGATCCTCTATCCCCAGCTGGAAGATACGAAAGCCCTGGGCCAGTCGCTGGCTCGGAACAGCGTTCAACTCGTGCTCTTCAACGTTCCGGGAGGAAATGTGGCAGCCGGCGAACGCGGTTTCGCCAATGATCCCCGTCGGGTTGACGAGTTCCGAGATAACGTGCAGTCGACGATGACCCTCGCAGCCGAGCTGGGGGTCGAACGCATTAACTGCCTGGCGGGATTGACCCTTCCTGACATTCCTGTAAGGGAACAGTGGGACACCCTGAAAGCAAATCTCGCCTACGCTGCGGATCGGGCCGCATCTCACGGTGTCACTCAGCTCGTCGAGCCGCTCAACATGATCGACAACCCCGGATTCATGATTTGCTCACCCCATCGCGGTTTCAGTCTGGTCGAGGAAATCGGCCATCCCAACCTGAAAGTGCAATACGATCTCTACCACGCCCAACGAACCGAAGGTCATCTGATCGCCACAATTCGCGACCACATCGGCCTCATTGGCCATATTCAGATCGCCGACAATCCCGGCAGACACGAACCTGGTACCGGCGAAATCAACTATCCATTCGTATTCCGGGAGCTCGATGCCACTGGATACGACGGCTGGGTAAGCCTGGAGTATGTTCCATCTCGGCAAACCGAGGAGACCCTCGGCTGGATTCAGGATTGCGGCTACTCCCTGTAAACAAGTCAACCGAACCAAACGAAAGGCGAACAGCAATGGCAGAACGGATTGGATTCATTGGTCTCGGCATCATGGGGCGGCCCATGGCCCGCAATCTGGTCAAAGCAGGCTACGAGCTGGTCGTCTACAATCGCAGCCAGGATGATGTCGA
>JBGTJM010000029.1:0-3616 GCA_041745115.1 Thermomicrobiales bacterium | reverse complement strand
ACATCGTCGGCACCGCTGGCGGGCACGCCGTCCGATGACGGAACGATGGGGCTGGATTGGTCTAACGGATTCTGGCGCTTGTAGAGCCAGGGTTCGGTGAGGCCGTGGAAGTGGCCATCGAACTTCAGGTATTTGCTGCGTTTGGTCGCAGTGCGGGCGATGCGGAGGGCGACGATCGTGACTTCGCTGCCGACGCTGGAATAGCGAACGCGCTCGGCGGCGGGGATGATGTCGACGATGCGGGCCGAGAGCTGTTCGTGAAAGGGCGTCTCGGCGGCGCAGATGATGCCGAGATCAAGGCCGTGCTGAACTGCTGCTTTGATGGAACGATGATTGTGCCCGAGCAAGGCAGCGCCGTTGGACATGTTGAAGTCGATCAGGCGCTTGCCGTCGAGATCGAAGAGATAAGGGCCTTCGCCGTGTTCGATGAAGAGTGGTCTTCCCAGGTAGGGATTTACACGCATGCCCGCAGAGACGCCGCTAGCCATGACCGACTGGGCGCGCTCGAAAAGCGTATCGGCAGTTGTTGGCGGTGCTACGCTCATAGATCCTCGCTTCCAATCGAGCAACTCGGTGCGTATGAGAACACGCTGGTGGTTGACCGGCGAATCAATTGACAGGTACCATCAGATTATAGTCTGAGTGTAAGAACTTACAATCTGATTGTCAATTCCTGCATGGAATAGGCTCATGACCACAGAAACAGGTGTCCGGGAGACGTTGATCAAACCGATTGGCGACGAGGTCGATGTCGGAGAGGGCCGGTGGGACCGGCGGCGGGATCTGGGCGCGACGATTCGCAGTCTACGGGGCGAGCGACGCCTGAGCATGGTCGAGCTGGCGACGCGAAGTGGGGTGTCGACCAGCCTGATCAGCCAGGTCGAGCGGGGTTTGACCGCACCGTCGCTTGATGTGCTGTGGGCGATTGCTCGATCTCTGGACGTGCCGATGGGCACATTTTTCCAGGAAGCGCATGTCGATGTGACTGGATCTGATGATGAAGGTGAGCCACCTGCCCGGGCCGTTGTGGTGCGCTCGACCGACCGGAAAAAGCTGGGGCTCACGTCGTCTCTGACCTACGAATTGCTGTCACCTGATTTGCAGCATCAGATCGAGTTCATCTGGGTCGAGTTCAAGCCTGGAGAGGAAGGACCGGCCGAGCCGTTTACGCATGTCGGTGAAGAGCAGATGGTGGTGATCCAGGGGGAAATGCACTTCTGGGTCGGGGATGAGGAATATGTTCTGGAGGCTGGGGATTGCATCACGATCGACAGTTCGATGCCGCATCGAGCGGGGAACCGGAGCGACGTGCCGGCGATCGTGATTGCGGCGATTACGCCTCCTTCGTTTTGAGTGTTGAGTGTAGTTATTGGATGACTTCACTTGAGTGTCATCGCGCTGGCGCTGATTGACAGCAGATTGGCAGTGGACAGGGGGTTCGCTACATTGTTCGCAGGCAGCATCGAAGCTGATTCGAGACAATTGAAAGGGCGCACTACCAATGGATGAAAAGTTGCCTCAACGCTTCCGGGAATTTGCCGTTGAACATGCTGAGGTTTGGAAAGCCTATGAAGCTCTTGGTATTGCGGCATCGACCTGTGGTCCGCTGGACGAACGGACTCGCGAGCTGGTGAAACTGGGGATGGCCACCGCAAACAGGTCGGAGTCAGCCGTTCACTCGCATACCCACAGGGCCTTGCGGGCCGGGGCGACCGAAGACGAAGTGTTGCAGACTGTCATTCTCGGAGTGACCACGCTTGGGTTCCCGGCGATGATGACGGCGCTGACGTGGACAAAGGCGGCTATCGCGGAGCACGAGTAGCAGCAGCAGAGTTGCAGAGCGTTGCATCCAAATACGCGGACCTCAGGCCAGGGTGAACTGTTGTCACTAGTCCGGACGGCAGGGCGCCTAGCGTCATTTCGTCTGCTGGTTTCTTTTCACTTTCCCTCCACGTTTCACAGAACTATTGACTAGGTAAGCACGATCTATGGCGCCGAGGCATTGCTCTGGCACGCTTGTGGTCGCACTGACACGTTTTTGTCATACCGAGCGGGGCTTTGTCGCACGGTCTCGCAATGCACTCGTTCCTACAATCCAGACATGAGGCCTGGTCGCCCACTGGGCAGGCCGTATGGACGGATTGCGAGGGGCTAATGAGCGTCGTAGAGAGTGGACAAGAGCCTGTCGACGTGACTCGACGTGGTTTTCTGAAGGGGATCATGGGCACCGCCAGCGCAGCTGCGGCGCTTGTTGCGTTCGAGGAACTGGCAGACCATCCGGAGCTCGCCATGGCTCAGGAGACGGTTGCCGGCCACGGGCCGGAAACCGCGCTGAGTAGCGCTGATGGCGGTCGGGTCGATGTTCTGGAGCGGATGCGAGTGGAGCTACTCCAGGCGTTGAAGAAGCCGGCCGCCGATCGCCGATGGGTGATGGTGATCGACTTGCGGAAGTGCGTCGGTTGCCATGCCTGCACCATCGCCTGCGTGGCAGAGAACAAGTTGCCTCCTGGCGTTGTTTACCGGCCAGTCATCGAAGAAGAGTGGGGCACATACCCAAACGTGGGGCGGCGTTTCACTCCGCGTCCGTGCATGCAGTGCGAGAACCCTCCATGCACGCCGGTCTGCCCGACCAAGGCGACCTATACAAACGAAGAAGGGGTCGTCGTGGTGGACTATGACCAGTGCATTGGCTGCAGGGCCTGCCTGACGGCATGTCCCTATGCTGCGCGAACATCGGACTTTGGATTGACCTATAACGAAGGCACGCCAATGGCGGAGGGGATTTTGCTCGGCCGGGAGCAGGCTGAGAGCTACGAACGCGTCGCCAATTTTGAGTATGGCGAGGAGTGGGAGCGGAAAGGTCACTCGTCGCCAATTGGAAATGCGAGAAAGTGCCATTTCTGCCTCCACCGAGTGCGAGCTGGTGAACTTCCAGCCTGTGTCACTACCTGCATTGGCCGCGCCACGCTGTTCGGAGATGCAAACGACCCCAATAGTCTCGTTTCGGAGATGATCGCCCAACCAAATGTGATGCGGCTGAAGGAAGAGCTTGGGACGAAGCCCAAGGTCTATTACCTGGTGTAGGGGGAAGGATGATGATTTCTCTGAGACGAACGATCTACGTTCTCGGTGTGGTGGCCCTCTTGCTGGGCAGCTATGGATTTTTCAGCCGTTTGGCATATGGCGAGCGGGATGTGAACTACGGGTCCTACGTGAACTGGGGACTGTGGGTCGCAATGTATCTCTTCTTCGCAGGGATGGCGGCCGGTAGCTATATGGTGGCGACGCTTGACTATTTCTTCAAGGTTCCTGCGTTCAAGGGAACCGGCAAATACGCTCTGTGGGGATCGATCAGCACGCTGCCATTTGCACTGATGCTGATCGGATTCGATCTTGGCCATATGGAGCGAATCTGGAAGGTGTATCTGCAGCCGAACTTTCGGTCGGTGATGGCCCAGCTGGTGTGGAGCTACTCGATCTTCCTCGTCGTGGCACTCGTTTCCCTGATCCTCGCAATGCGAATGCCTGAGAGCACATTGTTCAAAGGCGTCATGGTCGCTGGCTTCGCGATGTCGATCTTCGTGAGTGGCGGTGTTGGCGCATTGCTTGGGGTAAA
>JBGTJM010000028.1:0-3417 GCA_041745115.1 Thermomicrobiales bacterium | reverse complement strand
CTTCGTCTGGTGAGAGCCAGCCTGGCTTCATCCAGATCGCGGATGATTCGAAGTTCGAATGGCGCTGCTTCAGGTTCTGAGGATACCACCAACCTCCTGCATCAGGACTTTC
Source organism: Thermomicrobiales bacterium (assembly GCA_041745115.1). Lineage (GTDB taxonomy): Bacteria > Chloroflexota > Chloroflexia > Thermomicrobiales > UBA6265 > JAHBVL01. The sequence continues at coordinate 3,305 of JBGTJM010000028.1, read as the reverse complement.
TCGATACGCTTCCTGACCTTGATAAGATCGTTGTCGGTCAATGTGCGATCTGGCGCAGTGAAGGTGATGCGATATGCCAGGCTTTTCCTGCGCTCCCCAACCTGATCTCCCCGATAGATGTCGAACAGGTCTACTGAGGTCACAAGCGGCCCGCCACCTGATCGCAAAGCGGCGGCAACATCGCCAGCTGGCGTCTCCTCGGCGACGATCACCGCAAAGTCCTGCCGCACCGGCAGATATCGGGGAACGCTCGCTTCCCGCTTTTCCTGCCGCGCGCAGTCCATCATGCTGCGCAGATCGAGCTCTGCCACATTCACCCGAACGCCATCCAGGCCAAACGCCTTCGCGACGTCCGGATCGAGCTCGCCCAGCACGCCGAGAAGCGCGTCCGCTCTCCTGATTTCTGCCGCGCGTCCAGAATGCAGGGCCGGGTGGCGAAGAGGACTCAGCGAGGCTTGCTCAAGGCCGGCATGTTCGAGGATGACGTCGACAACGCCTCGCAAGTCGAAAAAGTCATAGACGTCGTTTCCAGAATAGATCGAGTATGGTTCTCGTTGACCGGCCATCACAATGGCGAGTGCATCGAGCTCGTCCGGCAACTGGTCTTGGCCTGCCGGAAGGAAAAGTTTGCCGAACTCGAACAGTCCAACAGATGAGGAATGCTTCAAATTACTGGCCAATGGCTCCAGAAGCGATGGCACGATTGTCACCCGGAGCAGGCCACGATCAGCCTGCAGCGGGTTTCGAAGTCTCAAGACTTCATTCTCAGGTACAGAAGCAATCAGGCCGACACCGCCACGGTCTTTTGAACCAAAGCGGGCTATTTCACTCTCAGCGACAGTTACGTACGTGACTGCTTCTGAAAGCCCTGCACCCTGAGCGACACGTCGAAGTCTCGACTGCAGTGCGTACATGGAATCCCGCTGGACGGGTGCTGTCTGGCCGATTGGCAGGGTCGCTGGCAACGCGTCGTATCCGATGATCCGGGCAACCTCTTCGACGATGTCGTCATTGAGCGAAACATCGCTCCGGAACGTCGGAATAGTCACTGTCAATGTTGAGTGGTCGACGCCGCCAAACTCTGCATCGAACCCGAGGCGTCCCAGGATGGCAAGAATGTCTTCCCGGTCGATCTCGATGCCAAGGACCTGCTCGAAGCGCGAATATGCCATCGAAACCTGACGAGGCTCCAGTCGAGCGGGGTAGTGATCGGCATGACCGCGCACTTTCGCACCGGGGCACATATCGATCAGTAACCGCGTCGCGCGCTCAATTGCGTGCTCGACCAGGTTGGGATCGACGCCGCGTTCAAACCGTGCTGAAGCCTCGGTGCGGAGCTTCAAATCACGAGCCGTGTGCCGCACGGATTTCATGTCAAAGTTGGCACCTTCGAGAATAATCGACGTGGTTGCATCGCTGACTTCTGAGCTCGCACCGCCCATTACACCGGCAACTCCGACGGGTGAATCAGCATCTGCGATCACCAGCATCTCGCCGGTGAGCTTGCGAATCTGATTGTCGAGCGTCTCGAGTGTTTCGCCGTCGTCTGCTTGCCGAACCACGATTCGCTGACCGTTCAGTTTGTCCATGGCGAATGCATGGAGAGGCTGACCCGTCTCGAGCATGACGTAGTTCGTGATAACGACAATATTGTTGATGGGTCGGACTCCGGCCGCAGTCAGCCTCCGGGTCATCCAGCTCGGGGATGGCTTGACGGTGAGCCCCTCCAGGACCACACCCATGTACCTCGTGCACAGTTCAGGGGCGTCCACGGTGACAATCTCGTCGATTCTGGGTCCCAGTTCCTGCAAGGTGGCCGCAGGCAGGGTCGCAGCTTGCAGACTGTAAAGTGCGGCAATCTCTCGCGCGATACCTTCCACGGAAAAACAGTGAACAAGGTTAGGGGTGATTTCGAGCTCGAGAACTGTGTCGCCAAGGTGTTCGGCGAGTGGCGCTCCCAGCGGTGCGTCGGCCTCGAGCACCATGATGCCCTCGTGTTCGTCCGAAAGCCCAAGCTCTTTTTCTGAGCAAACCATGCCCTCGGAGAGGATGCCTCGCATCTTGGCCGGCTTCAGGACTCGTCGCTGCCCTGAGTCGCTGTGACCGTCGATCAGATTGGCGCCGGCGATTGCCAGGGCGACGTTCTGTCCTGCAGCAATGTTTGGGGCGCCGGTGACGACCGTAAGTCGATGCGGGCCGGCTTCCACGTCGGCGAGCACAAGGCGATCCGCATCAGGATGTGGCGAGACTGCATGGACATAGCCGACGAAGACATTCTCCCAGTCCGTGCCGATTTCCTCGATCTTCTCGACTTCGAGTCCAGCCATCGTTAGCCGGTGGGCAATGTCTGCAGTTGAAGCTCCGGGGTCGACAAGGGTCTTCAGCCAACTTAATGGTACTTTCATCGAGTCACCTCAGTGCCCTGGATTCGCATCGACGCAAACTGTGAGAGAAATCTCAAGTCGTTGCCAGCGAACGCGCGGATATCGTTGACTCCGTAGCGCATCATCAGGAGACGCTCGACCCCCAGTCCGAAGGCAAATCCGGTGTAGATTTCTGGATCGATGCCAACTCCGCGCAGCACTTTCGGATGGACCATGCCGGCGCCGCCCATTTCCAGCCAGCCGCTGTATTTGCACACGCGGCATCCCTTGCCGTTGCAGATTGCGCAATCGACGGCAAAGTCGACACCGGGTTCGACGAATGGGAAGAAATCGCAGCGAAACCGGATGCGTCGTTCCGGTCCAAAGAGCTGCCGGGCGAGTTCCTGGAGCACGCCCTTCAGGTCGGACATCCGAATGCCTTTGTCGACGGCCAGTCCCTCGATCTGGTGGAACATCCATTCGTGGGACGCATCCTGAGCTTCGTAGCGATACACCCTGCCTGGCACGATCACGCGTATAGGCGGAGACGTTGTCTCCATAACACGAGCCTGCATCGGCGATGTGTGGGTTCTCAGCACGATCTCCTCTGACTCGGACTCGACGATGATGGTGTCCCAGACATCGCGGGCGGGGTGATCGGCTGGAATGTTCAGGAGGTCAAAATTGTACCGACCGGTTTCCACCTCAGGGCCAAAGACGGTCTGGAAGCCCATCAGCGCGAAAATTTCGCTGAGTTCGTCGATCATCAGCCAGACTGGATGGGCGTGCCCGATTTGCGGTTTCCGCCCAGGCAGAGTGACATCAACTGTCTCGGCTGAAAGTTGTTGCTGCAGCGCGACTTCCTTGACCTGACTGGCTTTTACCGCAAATCGTTCTGACAAGCCCTGCTTGATTTTGTTGGCAGTGCGCCCGGCTTCGGGG
>JBGTJM010000027.1:0-10755 GCA_041745115.1 Thermomicrobiales bacterium | reverse complement strand
GGATCGAGCTCGATCCCGGCCGCTCGGTGGATTCGTAACTTACGCCAGCGCGTTGATCGCTTCGATGATTGGCGCTGCCTCTTGTTCGAGAATCTGAGCCACGTCATCGAACGCTGCCTGCGGATCCTCACCCAGAAGGGTGATTCGCTCCAGACCTGATCCGATGATCTGATCTCCGTTTGGCACGAAGACTCGTGCTGAATCCTGCGGACGAGTCAGCTCGAGCTGATCGACGGCCGTCTTGAAGTTCGGGTTTTCCTCGAAGAACGCGAGCATGCTCTCAGTCTCGCGGGCCGACTTGCGGACTGGCATGTAGCCTGTGTTCTGGGACCACCACGCAGTGATTTCAGGTGATGTTGCGAAGTTGACGAATTCAAACGCCGCCGCCTGCTGTTCTTCAGACTTGTCGGCGAGGATCGCCAGGCCCGCTCCGCCTGTGCAGCAGCCAAAGGTCTCAGCTTCTGGCAGGAACGCGGTCTTGAACTCGAACGTGGCGTCATTGGTGATACCGCGCAGGCCACCTGTGGACGCCATCATTGAGGCAGTCAGCTGATTCGTGAAGTCGCTGTTGATGTCGTCTGGTGTGCCGGCCCATCCGTCAGCGACCGTCGATCGGTAGAACTCTCCTGCGGCGACCGCCTCAGGCGAGTTGATCAGAATGTTGAAGTCCTCATCCGAGTATCGTCCGTTGTACTGCCAGCAAACACACTGGAACAACCAGGCAATATATGAACCGGCCGATGGGTGGACGAAGGCTGAGCGGGTCATCGTGCCACCGTCCATCTGGACCAGATCCGGCGCAACCGCTGCGAGTTCCGACCAGTTGGTTGGTGCCTCGGTCAGCCCGACTTCATTGAACATCTCCACGTTGTAGTAGAACAGTGGAGTTGACCGAGCCATCGGAATCCAGAAGGTTGTGCCGTCGCGGATGCCTTCGTTGAACAGCGAGTCGACGAAGTCAGTGGTATCGACATCGTTAGCTGCAATGAGGTCATCGAGGGCAGCAAGCTGGTTGTTCAGGTAGAACTTGAACCACCACACGTCTGAGAGCAGGGAGACATCAGGGGTCTGACGAGCTGCTACGGCAGCGGTCAGCTTCTGGGCCGTCTCCTCATACGTGCCCTGATACTGATACTCGACTTCTACCCCGAGCCCGGCCTCGTTGAACTGATCGACCAGCCCTCTCTCGGCTTCGCCAAGTGCATCTGTGAATGAGCCCCAGTAGACGATTTTGGCGTCCGAGCTCGTATCCTGAATGACAGCCGGCGCGGCGAAAGTTTTGCTCGCCTTCAGCGCAGGCGCAGCTACCGCTGCTGCAGCCGCTCCTTTGAGCAGCGTTCTCCGATTCACGTTGTTCTCCATGTTTTGCCTCCTGTCGTGGCATTCCACGCGTTTCGAACGCCGCCCTGGCGCTCTCTGCGTTGCGCGAGGATCGGCAGTTTGTTCGTGCCGCCCCACGTCATTGCATTCGAATTTGTCCGCGGCATCATCAACTCTTTGTTGCACCAGCGGTGATGCCTTCAATAATGTGCCGCTGCGCCCAGATATAGATCACCAGTAGAGGGGCCATTGCGAAGAATGTTGCTGCCATCAGCGGTCCCCAGCGAGTAACGGTCTCGGGATTGAACAGGTAGGAGATTCCTACCGGTACTGTTCGCATGCGATCCTGATTGGTCACAATCAGCGGCCAGAGATAGTCGTTCCATCGATCGACGAGCAGGATCAGCGTGACTGTGATCAACACCGGCTTAGCCATTGGAATGACGATTTCCCACAGCAAGCGCAGATGTCCAGCCCCATCGACGCGAGCGGCCTCGATAACTTCACGCGGCAATCCCAGAAAAGCCTGTCGGAGTAAGAACGTTCCAAATGCCGTCGCTGCGCCGGGAACAATGATTCCCTGATACGTATTGATCCACGATTCGCCGAACACATTGGCAATCGTCAAGTAGTTGGGAATGATGGTGACCTGTTCGGGAATCATCAGCGCGGCCAGGATGAGAATGAAAATCAGATTCTTCAAGGGGAACTTCAGATACACCAGCGCATATGCTGAAAGAACACCGTTGATGAGCTTCAGCCCTGTTCCGGCAAAGGTCGTGATGATCGAGTTAATGAAGAATCGGTCGAATGGAGCGGCCTCCCAGGCGGTCCGATAGTTGCTCCACTGAGGATCGGTCGGGATCCAGATTGGGGGATAGGTGTTGATTTGCTGGTTGGTTTTAAGTGAGCCCGTTAGCATCCAGTAGAGAGGGATGCCAATCGCAATGACCACGAGGATCATGCCGACGTAGCCAAAGGCTCGTTTGATCTGGTCCTTCTGGCGTTGACTCACGCGCGGAGCGGGAACTTCGATCGATGATGGGGTGCTATGCATAGTGCACCTTCCGTTCCGAGTACCGAAGCTGGAACAGGGTAATGATCAGCATCACCGAGAAGAGGATGATCGCCGCAGCTGAACCACGACCAGCGTTGAAGGCTACGAACCCTTGTTCGTAGACGTAATAGACGAGCGTGTTTGTGGAGTTTACGGGTCCGCCGCGGGTCATCACCCGGATGATGTCAAATGCCTGGAAGGAATTGAGAATCGAGGTCAGCACCACAAAGAAGGTGATCGGAGAAAGCATGGGAAGCGTGACCGATCTGAACCGCCAAAAGGCGCCAGCTCCATCGATTTTGGCCGCTTCGTAGAGGTCCTTGGGAATCGCCTGCAATCCAGCCAGAAAAATAACCGTGGCGAACCCCACGTTCTTCCAGATGTACACAATGATGATTGCGGGCAGGGCCCAGTCGGGATCGCGTAGCCATTGTGGAGAAGCGACACCTATGGTGCGCAAGGCGGTGGCGATGAGTCCGTATCGTGGATCGAACATGTAGGCCCAGACAATACCGATGATTGCCCCGCTGAGCAGCGTGGGCATGAAGATGATGGCCCGTGCGCCGTCGCGGCCGCGCATGGGCTGATTCAGCAAAAGGGCAAAGGCAAGCCCAATCAGCAACGCGCCGCCGACTGCTCCGATCGAAAAATAGGCGGTATTGAAAAGCACTTTGTGAAATGTGGGGTCGTTCCAGAGGTATCGGTAATTGTCGAGCCCGACTGAAACCTTGACGGGAGCAATCAAATCCCAGCGAACGGTACTGAGGTAGCCGCTGTAAATCATCGGCCAGTAGTTGAAGACCCCGAAAAAGAAGATGTTGGGGCCGACGAACAGCAGGAAAAGGAGCCAGTCTCGGATTGGCCATGCTTTCCTGTGGGTTTTGGTGCCTGCCTGATCGAGAACAGCCGATCTGCTCGAAGGTGCCGACATTGCCGAAGATTGCTGCACAACATTTCCTGTCAGACGCTCACGGGTCTGCGTTCGACGCCCGATCATCTTGCAACCCTCGTTGTGGAATGGTGTGAACACTCCATTAAACTGATTGTGAACGCGTGACGCGACGCGACCTCATACTTTCCGCAGCGCGTCTTATTCCGGTTTGAGGTGCTAAGCATTGTACGACCAGACCCTGTTGCTGGCAATTGACACTTCGTCAGAACAATCGGGAATAGCCCTTTACGATGGCGGCTGTATGGATGAAGTTGCCTGGTCTTCCTGTCGCGACCAGACGGTGCTCCTTCTCGATGAAATCGATCATCAGCTCACTCGGAGCAAAGCCTCGATAAGCGATGTCGGGCTCGTAGCCGTCGCTACTGGACCGGGACGTTTCAATGCATTGCGAGTCGGTCTGAGCATCGCAAAGGGTCTCGTGCTGGGCCTCGACATTCCGATTGTTGGTGTTTCGACGCTCGAGGCTGCGGCACATCCGTTCAGAATGGGAGTGATGCCGGTGGTGGCCGTGATCGAAGCCGGGCGGGAGCGAGTGGTTTGGCAACGTTTCGATTCAGGCGGTGAGGGGAGTGATGGAACATCGGCCCCGGTGAACGGAACCGTCGCCGAACTTATTGATGCTGTCGCCGGTGCTGGTACGGAGATATGCGTTACCGGCGAGATTTCGTCAGTCAATGTTGAGCGGTTGCGGCTTCTGGATGGCGTTGTTGTGCCCCCTCGCGCTGGCAGACTCGGGAGGGCCGCGGCAGTGGCGGAGCTGGCGCGGCTTCGATGGGCTGCAGGCGATGTTGACGATGCCACCACTCTGGAACCAACGTATCTTCACTCAACCCGATCGGTGCACGTGCAGTGAGTTTGGCCTCATTCAGCTACTCAGCACGAAACCAGTGTGAAACCAGGTGCTGCTCCGGTGTATGCGATTGAACTGATGAGCGAGATCGATATTCCTGCAGTAAGCAAGCTGGAAAAGCGATGCTTTTCCAATCCCTGGCCCCAATCTGCTTACCGTCGCGAATTGAGAAACGCTGAGCGCAACTACTATGTGGTGCTGCGGGAGTCTGGTCCGGATTCCGGATTGGCTGGAGACAGGGCGTTTACGCGTTCGGAGTTCATCGAGCGTCAGTCGCGTCTGACCTCGCTGGCGCGGGCGCTAAGGCCAAACCGGCCGGGTGGGCAGAATGGCGCTGGAAGCATCATTGGGTTCGCCGGTTTCTGGCATCTGTTTGACGAAGCTCATATCACGACGATTGCTGTCGATCCGGAACGGCGACGTCGATCACTCGGCGAATTGCTGCTGGTGGCCCTGATCGAGGAGGCTGTCAACCGTGGAACAGGGTATCTGTCACTCGAGGTACGAGTCAGTAATCTTGTAGCAGTGTCGCTCTATGAGAAATACGGATTTCGCACTCGAGGGGTGCGCCCCAACTATTACGTGGATGATGGAGAGGACGCATTTGTGATGTGGTCGGAAGACATTCGCTCCGCAGAGTTCAGAGCCATGCTGGATGATCGCAAGGACGATCTACAGCGATCACTCGGATCGAGCGCGATACTTCCGTCACGTTCTGGGTGCGTCTCGTGTAGCTCACATTCGGATTTGGAGCATCGGTGAATATTCTCGGGATCGAAACCTCGTGTGATGAAACCGCGGCAGCTGTTGTGGTCGACGGAAGAGAGATGCTTTCGAACGTCGTATCGTCGCAAGTTTCGATCCACCAGCTCTATGGAGGCGTTGTTCCTGAGCTGGCTGCCAGAGCACAAATGCAAGCCATCATTCCCGTCGTAAAGCAAGCCCTGACGGACGCCCGGCTCGATTGGGGTGGAATCGACGGGATTGCCGTCACGCAGGGTCCAGGACTGGCAGGCTCGCTGCTCGTTGGCGTGAATGTGGCCAAAACCCTGGCATACGTGATGGACGCTCCGCTGATTCCAGTCAATCATCTTGAATCACATCTGTATGCAAACTGGATCGTGGTGCCGGGCGAGCCTCGCAGCACACCTTCATTTCCCGCAGTCTGTTTGCTCGTTTCAGGCGGCCACACGGAGCTGATTCTGGTTCAGGATCACGGAAAGTTTGTGCATCTGGGCCGAACGCTTGATGACGCAGCTGGCGAGGCATTCGACAAGGGTGCCAGGTTGCTCGGACTTGGATATCCGGGAGGACCGGTGATTCAGGCAGCCGCAGAAAAAGGGAATCCACGCAACGCTGTATTGCCGCGAGCCTGGCTTGGAGAATCGCACGATTTCAGTTTCTCTGGGTTGAAAACTGCGTTGCTGCGGGAGGTCGCGCCATACCGGATGCAGACGGACACCATCGAACCCCCACCAGATCTGCCTTTTGTTCCGCATCGACCGCCGAGCTACCGGCCGGACATGCCCGTAGCCGACCTGGCCGCGGGTTTTGAAGAGGCAATCGTTGATGTTCTGGCAGTGAAGGCGGTGAAGGCGGCTGTGCTCCACGAGGTCGAGTCCCTGCTGTTGGCAGGAGGGGTAGCGGCGAATCGACAACTGCGGGAGCGCATTGCCGGCGAATTGACGAAGGCTGATCCGGAACGGCGAGTCAAGTTTCTGGTGCCTCCCGCGAACCTTTGTACCGACAATGCGGCAATGGTGGCCGCTGCCGGGTATTTTTCTCTGCGGCGGGGTCTGCAGGCAGGGTGGGAGTTCGATGTCGATGCCAGGCTGCCGCTCGCCGGCTTGGCTCTGGATTAGCGAGGATGAGATGCAGGACACGAGAACTGTTAGGGACAAGTCGGTGCAGATTTCCTTGCCGGCAGGAGCAGCGCAGATTGCGGCGGATGCTGCGCTAGGCGCTGGCAAGATTCTGCTGGATCGGTTCGCTGATGAGCGGCACATCGAATACAAGGGAGATGTCGATCTGGTGACCGACGCTGACCACGCCGCGGAAGCGCTCATTCTGGATCTGATCCTGAAAACATTTCCGGACCATCGATTTGTGGGTGAAGAGGGAGTGCACCGTTCGGGAGCATCGGTCGCTGACGATGGAGGGTTTACGTGGCTGGTCGATCCGCTCGACGGAACGACGAACTATGCGCATCGGTATCCGCATTTTGCCGTCTCGATAGCGCTTGCATTTGCCAACTCCATCGTGCTGGGAGTGGTGTTCGATCCCATGCTCGATGAACTGTTCGTTGGGCAGCGCGGCGCTGGATTCACGATCAATGGAAAGCCCGCAACTGTCTCACCGACGGATAATCTGATGCGATCACTGCTGGGAACCGGCTTTTCTTACGACCTGGAAGGGCGCGATGAGAATATGCGTCTGTGGGAACGATTCATGCCGCGATGCCAGGGCGTCCGGCGTGATGGTTCAGCAGCATTGAACATGTGCTACGTCGCTGCTGGAAGACTTGATGGATTCTGGGAGCGGCCCATTAACTCATGGGATATCGCTGCGGGCGCGGTGATGGTCGAGGAGGCTGGAGGAACAATCAGCGGCTACAACGGCGCTTTTGATCCGTTTTCAGGAGAGGTTGTGGCATCTAACGGGCTGATTCATCAGGCGATGCTGGAGGTAATCCGCGAGTAGTTTGTGACTCCGCGGCCGCGTTCAGATGGTCAACGGGCAGGCGATCCAATGGAGCGAGATTTCGATGATTACGCAGAACGTCTGATTGAGGCCATCCGTTCTGCCGATGTCATCAGCATCTTCTTTTTTCAAGTAGAGACTTCGTTCATTCTGGATTTTCGACTCGATGCGGAATCTGCGCCCCTGGCCCTGCTCGAGCCGATGATGGAAACGCCGTATCAGCGATTGGCCTCGTTCGGGCGTCTTAGGCCAACGCTGGAGCTTCCAGAGGATCTGACACTGGCGCCCTGGCCGGGCCGAGTTGGAATGTTCGAATCGAGCGGTGTGCTGCAGGCGGTATTGACCCGCTGCCGTTTAACCGGGCACCTGGGTCTCGCTGCGGAGGCATCGCGATGTTTCCGCCAGTTGCTGGCGATCGAACGGAAACAGACGCAGGATCTGATTCGAGGCATCGGCATGGAATCGATCTGGGAGCGTGGATCAAGCGCTTAGGCGTGAATCGGCGGAGGAGGAGTGATGAAGGCGTATGTGTTAATGACTGCGAAGGTTGGCGCTTCTCCGGTGATTCAGGAGGAGCTGCGAAGCTGGGGGCCTGAAGGGGGCATCGTGGAGGCAGACGCCGTTGCGGGGACCTACGATGTTGTGGCGGTAATCGAGGCTTCGGATCCGAAGGTGATCGGCGATATTGTCATGGGCCGCATCCAGGCACTCGATGGCGTTTTGAGCACGGCGACACTCCTGGCGATCGGCTGATCGCCGAATGGTCAGAAGAAACCTGCCGGCGAGCATCTCATTCATCCCGTCGATTTGGCCATCTGGTACACTCTGCGTGCCCGAATCGCCACCAGCAATTTGCCTGAGGGCTGGCCCTGACGCTATCGTCCAGATAGACATCCTGGCGGCTTTATGCGGGTGAAAGGAGCTTCGCCAATGAAGCTGGTGATCGCAATTGTTCAGGACGAGGATATCGAAGCGCTGACCAATGCACTGGTAGAGGCGGATTTTCGGTTCACAAAAGTCAGCACTTCCGGCTCGTTTCTGCGACTTGGGAACTCAAGCTTGCTGATTGGTGTCGAGGATGAGCTTGTGCCGAAGGTTATGGACGTACTCGAGCGAACATGCCACCGGAGAAAACAGATCGCTGTTCCGTATTCTCCGGCACTCGAGCCTGGATTACTGTACATGCCCGAGAACTTCGAAGTGGAGGTTGGCGGAGCCGTCGTATTCGTTTCCAATGTGGAGCGTTTCGAAAGGCTCTAGTTTCTCTGTCGTTTCCGTCCCAATGTGTTTGAACCGTTGAGGAGTTTCTGTGCCTGAATCCCTTTGGACCGAACGAGCGAATCGCGATGGGATTGTCTCGATCTCGAGCGATTTGATCGCGATTCCCAGCGCCAGTGGTGACGAAGCGGCGATCATGGATTTCGTGCTCAGTTGGTGCCAGGGGCGGGGTCTGGCGACACGTACCATCTGGCGCGATGCGTCGCGACCGAATGTGATTGTTTCGATTGGTGATCCTGCAACGGGGCCCACGATTGCGATGAACGGTCATCTGGACACCGTGCCCGTTTCCGATCCTGACGCATGGACCAGCGATCCCTACACGCCAACTATCAGTGACGATGGTTCGCTTCTGATCGGGCGTGGAGCTTCCGACATGAAAGCGTCGGTTGGCGTGATGCTGTCGGTCATCGATAGCCTGAAGAGCGCAAAGCTCGATGGCTGCCTGCAGGTCCATGTGGTTTCGGATGAAGAGACCAGCGGTCACTACGGTGCGATTTTTCTCATTGAGGAAATCGAGGCGGGGCGGCTGGAGCGTCCGACCTATTGCGTCATTGGCGAGAAGAGCGACCTCAAAGTTCGCAACGCCGAGCGGGGTATTTTCAACTTCGACGTGATTTTTCACGGCAGGGCCAGTCACACCGCAGCGGCGCGGGCTACCGGAATCAATGCGATTGCGAAAGCCGCGAAGGGGGTTCTGGCGCTGGAAAAGGATATCGATCGGTCCCATCCAGCCGTCGGCAAGCCGGTCATTAGCGTGAACACGATTAGCGCTGGTGTGGCCCACAACGTTGTTCCCGGCGAATGCACGATCAGTGTTGATCGAAGGCTGATCCCTGGTGAAGATCGTCACACTGCCATGGCCGAAGTACTGGAAGCGTTTGAACGAATCGCCAAAGAGGATCCCGAGTTCCGCTACACGATTATTGAAGATCCTGGGAACAATTACATCCCTGCGAACATAACGGATGCATCATCTCCAATCGTGTCGACATTGCAGGAGAGCATCCGAACGGTGACCAGTCAGAATCCTGAGTATTTCGTGGCCTGGGCTGGCGCCACCGACGGTCGTTTCTACCGCCAGGCGGGGATCGACACGGTTGGATATGGCCCGGGAGGAAGAAACGCCCACGGCGCGAATGAAGCCGTGTTTATCGATGAGCTGGTAACCCAGGCCGAAGTCTACACAGAGACGTTTGCCAGACTCCTGAATGCTCGCGTCTGAATGACATCGGTCGCTTCCTAGCAACCCACATCATAGGGCCGGTAGCGTGCTATCTGGGCGCCGGACAGCATGGCTCCAATCACAGAAACGACGCAGGTTTAATCCGCGTCGTTCCAGTTGTCAGGTTTTTTGCTGAAGTCTCAGAACGACTTACGAGCTAGCCGTTCGCTCCGTCTTGGCCTCTGACCACAATTCCTCGGGTCGTTTTGATAGATGGCCCTGTACTGACGACTGAAGTCGGCGTGGCAACGGCGCCAACTACCGGGGTTCCAGTGACGGTCGTCGAGACGCTTTCACCCGTATCGGGAGCGCCTATGTTGTCTTCACCAGGTGCACCTGGTGCCCCGACCGCGGGATCGCCGATGGAGTCCTCTCCGGTAATCGGGGTGCCCACAGTGTCGCTACCAGGGGTGTCTCCGGTCGCACTGTCGCCAGAATCACCAGTGTCTCCGGTTCCTTCTTCACCTGTGCCTTGCTCATTGTCGCCAGGATCGCTGTCCCCCGTGCCCGACCCGGAACCTCCGTCATTACCGCTGTTTCCGCCTGAGCCGTCGTCAGGAGTATTGGCAGACTGAACCTCGGGTTCGCTTGCAGTGGTGATCGATGGCGATGTGCTGGTCGTCGAGGTTGTCGTTGTGGTGGGAGTGAGGCTTATACGGATACTGGACACCCGCAGCCTCGAACTGGCCTCGACGCCAGTCGCTCCAAATGCAACAAAAGCGAGCAGGGTCACTATTGCAAGGCGGGACAGATTCTTCATTTTCTCACCTTTCAAAACTGCATTGCAGTAACGTCAATCCGCCAACGCTTGCGGATGTGGCCACGGAAGATGAATAACGATTGAACGAACCATACACCACACAAGAGAAACGCGAAAGACCCAGAGCTCCGGAACTGTTGGGAGCGACCGCTATCACTGTGGAACCGGCAACGTAACCTTGAGTCAGCCGGCTGGTTTGTCCCAGGAGCGCTGCAGCATCGACTTTGAGAAACACCGAAGAATGCAATGGGAAGTGGCCAAACACCACTCCCCAATCGCCATCATTCGGTACGCTGAATCATTGCTACTCGTCAGAGTCTCCTGACGCATCGGCATCCGAGTCCGCAGGCCCGTCGTCTTCGCCGACGAGACCAGGCTCAGCGTCCACAGGCGCCTCATCCCCTGGTTCGGCTTCGAGGGCCGGTGCGGCGAGCATCGCGATGATCTCATCCGCGTTTGTCAGAAACTCGACCCCTTCGATAGCCACCAGGTCGCCGACACGGACGGTGTCACCGATGGCCTGTAGCGGAGAGCAGTCGACAATGATCTGATTTGGAATGGTCGTGGGGAGTGCCCGCACAACGATCTCGGAGAGTTGCTGTGAAAAGATTCC
>JBGTJM010000026.1:0-15858 GCA_041745115.1 Thermomicrobiales bacterium | reverse complement strand
GACGCTGAGAGAACCGGTGGGAGTTGTGGCGCTGATTACGCCGTGGAACTTCCCTGTGAATGTGCCAGGCTGGAAACTGGCAGGAGCGCTGGTCTGTGGGAACACGGTTGTCTTCAAGCCGTCGGGACTGACGCCGCTTTGTGGAGAGTTTCTGACGCAAGTCCTCCACGATGCGGGGTTGCCACCGGGTGTGCTGAACCTGGTGCATGGCAACGGTCGAGATGCGGGAAACGCATTGGTCGAGCATCCAGACGTAGCCGCCATCTCGTTCACCGGATCGACGAGTACCGGTCTGGGAATCAATGAAAAGGCTGCCCGGACAGGCAAGCGCGTGCAGGCCGAGATGGGGGGGCATAACGCCGTCATTGTGCTGGCGGATGCCGATCTGGACAAGGCTGCCAAGGGGTGCGTGGTCGCGGCGTTCGGAACGACTGGGCAGCGGTGTACGGCGGCACGAAGAGTCGTGGAGGATCGTGGGATTGTGGAGCCACTGACCGAGAAGCTGCGCGAACATACTCGCGGGCTGCGTGTGGGACCGGGTGATGCTGAAGGCACCGACATTGGCCCGATGGTTGATGAACGGTCAGTGGCTGAGGTCCTGCATCACATCAACCTTGCGCGGGATGAAGGGGCCGAGATTCTTGAGGGTGGCAGGCGTCCGAATGGCGAACTCCGGGATGGGTATTACCTCGAACCGACGCTGCTGGGAGGCGTCAGGCCAGGAATGACAATAACCAGAGAAGAGGTGTTTGGGCCGGTGCTGCCAATCATCGAGGTCGATGGGTACGATCAGGCGATCGAGGAGGCGACATCGACTCCGTTCGGGCTTTCCTCATCAATCTTCACGCGAGACCTGTCGACGGCTTTTCGGTTTATGCATGAAACCGACACCGGGGTCGTGCATATCAACAAACCTCCAATTGGAGGAGAGGCGCACCTGCCGTTCGGTGGATTGAAGGGATCGGCCCTGGGTCCGAAAGAGATGGGTGCAGCGGCCGAGTTTTACACGCAGTCGAAAACTGTCTATATCGATTGGTCGTAGCAATGGAAGTCGTCCAGGGTATTCACCGCATCGAAAGCACGCTGGGTCCCAGGCCGTTCTCGCAGTACCTGGTACTGGGGGAGCGCTCGATGCTTGTCGATACCGGGATTGTGACCACGCCAGACGACGTTATTCTGCCGTATTTCAGAGACGTGGGACTCGATCCGGAGGCGCTTGACTACATCCTGATTTCGCATGCCGATGTCGACCATTTCGGTGGAAATGCGGCTATGCGGGTTGCGTCCCCTCGAGCCGTTTTTCTGGCGCATGAGATCGACTCGGACTGGATCGGCGACCGGGAGCGGATTCTGCGGGAGCGATACGGGTGGTATGCCGCTCATGGACCGAAGGCAGATTACGACGCGGAGACGAAGGCCTTTCTGCGCGCTGCCCTTGGAGATGATGTGCCGGTTGACGTCAGGTTGCAGGGTGGCGAGATCATCCGGATCGGACCTGAGCTTTCGGTCATGGTGATCAACGGTCCCGGTCACTCGGCGGGACATGTTGGACTCTGGGAACCTGCCACACGCACGGCGATTGTTATCGATGGCGTACTCGGAGGAGGGCTGTTGAACTTCGAGGGCGAGATCATTCATCCGCCACCTTATTTTGATGCACCTGTCTACGAGGCGACGGTCGCACGGGTCAAGGCGTTGCGGCCAGAGCGATTGCTGACAGCTCACTACGCCATCATGGAAGGACAGCAGGTCGACGAATTCCTCGAGCTGAGTGGTGCGTTCGTGAAGCGGGCGCGAGCCGCTGTCGAGATCACCTTGCGGGAGGATCAGGAAGCGACTCTCGCGTCCATGTTGGAGGCTCTGACCACAGAGCTGGGTCCGTTTACCTCGTTTCCGAACGAGCTGGCTGGACCGTTGAGGGCGCACTTGCGGGAACTCGTCGCGATTGGCAGGGCCGAAGTCGTGCCAATGGCGGATCCTCAGCGATGGAGATGGATTGATTCGCACGCTTGACCACGTGAGACCGCTCTTACCGACCGAACCTGTCTCAAGCCCGGCGGCAGAGACACATCGCGCAGAAGGAGAAGAACATGGCGCAATCATCGATTGATCTGGACCTGAAGTACCTGCCAGATCTCAATCACAAAACGGACTACCGAATCGGGCTGATCGGCGCTGGGTTCATCATGCGGGATGTGCACATGGCCGCGTACGATCAAGCTGGATTCAACATGGCTGCCATTGCGTCGAGGACTCCTGAGCATGCGCGGTCGGCGGCGAGCCAATGGGGCGTCCCGACCGTGCATGCGGACTGGAAGGAGTTGCTGAGCGACCCGAACATCGAAGTCGTGGACATCGCATACCCTCCGCATGCTCAACTCGACGTGGTGAAGGAGGCCGTGAAGCATTCGCATATCAAAGGAATTCTGGCGCAGAAACCGCTGGCGACGAATCTCGCGGATGCGCGGGAAACCGTCAGGCTTTGCGCTGAAGCGGGTATTGTCTTGTCGGTGAATCAAAACATGCGATACGACCAGTCGATGAGGGCGTTGAAGACGTGCCTCGACCGGGGGTACATGGGCGATCCGATTGTGGCGCAGATCACGATGCACGCTCGACCGCACTGGCAGGAGTTCATCAAGGGTTACGAGCGAGTGGCGATTCTGAACATGTCGATCCATCACCTCGATGCGTTCAGGTTTTTGTTCGGCGATCCTGAGTCGATCACGGTGAGCGTTCGGAAGGATCCCAGGACTGAGTTCGAGCATTCTGATGGGATGGCGTTTTCGATACTGGAGTATGCGGACGGCCTGCGGGCAATATCGCTGGACAACTGCTTTTCCTGGGTCGACCACGGCATTGAGTGGCGGGTCGAAGGGACCGAGGGCGTGGCTAAGGGGACGCTGGGCTGGCCGAACTATCCCGATGGGAGTCCGAGCACAATCGACTTCACCACCAAACAGGAGCCTGGCTACTGGTTCCAGCCTCGTTGGCCGGATCGGTGGTTTCCACATGCGTTTGGTGGGACGATGGGTCAGCTCATGAAGGCAATTGAATCTGGTACGACGCCTGAGCTGAGTGGTGAGGACAACGTCCAAACCATGCGGTTGATCGAGGCGGCATACCGGTCAGCTGCAGAGGGCCGAACCGTAAAACTGGCGGAGATCGAGTGATGGCCCAATCGCCGGCTGAGGCATTTTCTCTCGAGGGCAGGGTGGCTATTGTCACCGGTGCTGGAGGAGGGCTCGGAACTGGAATTTGCGATTCACTGGCGGCGGCCGGAGCGACCGTTGTCGCTGCGGGGAGAACGGCAGCGTCGATCGACATCGTGGCTGAGCACGTCAGAACCGCTGGGGGCACATCGCGTTCGATCGTCTGCGATGTGACTAACCGGGCATCGATCGAGCGGCTGATGAGCGACGTGAAAGAGGAATTTGGCGGGATCGACATTCTGGTGAACAATGCGGCGATCTATCCTCGCAGGGAGTGGACCGCCATCACCGACGATGAATGGGACGAGGTGATGGCGACGAACCTGAAGGGGTACTTCATGTGCGCCCAGGCGGCATTCCCGTACCTGTCTGCACACGGTCGTGGCCGGATTATCAATGTCGCATCGATCACCTTTTTTGGCGGATGGGGGATGCTGCTCGATTACGTGACGTCAAAAGGGGGCATCGTGGCGTTTACCCGTGCGCTGGCGCGGGAGATTGGACCATCTGGCGTGACGGTGAATACGGTATCGCCAGGAGCGTTTCCGACAGATGCGGAAAAGATTCACCCGGATCCGGAAGGGTATACGCAGCACATCCTGGAGAGCCAGAGTATCAAGCGGCGGGGTACGCCGGATGATATCGGGAATCTGGTGGTCTTTCTGTCGGGCGAAGGAGCGTCGTTCATTACGGGACAGCTGATTCAGATCGACGGCGGCTGGGTGATGCATTGATCGATCAGGTGGTTGGTGGCGGGAACTGCTGCGGCAGGAGATCCTTCGCTTTGCTCAGGATGACGAAAGAGTGCTGCTCAGAAGGTCGGTTGGGAATTGCTCAGGAAGAGATCGGTTCGAAACGTACGGACCGTTTAAGGATTTGCGATGAAGCTTTGGGGTTCTGATATTTCGAGAGCCGAGCTGATGCGGCGAGTGGGTCGGCTGGAGCAGGTCGCTGGCGTGCGGCTGGTGACGCTCGGCGATGGTGTCGAGCAACATGTGCGTGTGCTGGAGTTCCGGACCGGAACTGGCTTCGAGTTCGATGTTGTCGTCGATCGCGCGTTCGATATTGGCCGTTGTGAGATCGGTGGGCAGGCGATTGCGTGGCAGTCCGCAGTTGGGTTTGGCGGCCCCTGGTTTGCGGAGCATGCTGATCTGGGCTGGTTGCGCAACTGGGGCGGTGGATTGGTCACGACCTGCGGACTGGATCACGCTCTGTTCATGGCGGAGGACACCGCCGAGCAGTATCACTATCCGGCCAAGCAGACCGAGTCGTTTGGCCTGCATGGCCGGGTATCGAACCGGCCCGCTTTCCTGCGCGGATATGGTTCGACGTGGAACGGCGACGAGTGCACGTTGTGGGCCGAAGGCGAGGTCGTTCAGGCGTCGATGTTTGGGGAGAACCTGGTGCTGCGGCGCAGGATCGAGGCCAGCGTTGGGGAGTCACACTTCACGATTCAGGACAGCGTCACGAATGAAGGCTGGAATCCGACGCCGCACATGTATCTCTATCATGTCAACATTGGCTTTCCAGTCGTGGATGAGGGGTCTGAGATACTCGTGCCGATGACCGCAGTGCATCCGAGAGGCGACTATTCTGCTGGAACGTATCGCAGGCTTGATGCGCCAGAAGCTGGACACACGGAGCAAGCATTCGAGCACGATGTGATCACTGAGTCGACTGGGAAAGTGCCCGTTGGTGTCGTGAATCGCCAGCGTGGCATCGGCGCATACGAGGTTTATCGACCGGACCAGCTTCCGTTTCATTTTGTCTGGAGAATGCTGGGAGAAGGAAGTTACGTGATTGGCATCGAACCGTCGACGAATCGGACAGCGGGTCGGCTCGATGCTCGTGAGCGAGGAGAGCTGATCATTCTGGAGCCAGGTGAGTCGCGATCATATGACCTCGAGCTTGGAGCTCTCTATGGAGCAAGTGAGATCGAGCAGTTTGCAGAGCGCGTGAGCGCATTGGGAGGTATCTGAGTGGACCTTGGATTGACAGGCAAGAAGTTTTTGATAGGTGGTGGGAGCAGGGGATTGGGGCGTGCGGTAGCCGAGGCGCTGGTTGGCGAGGGCGCGCACGTGATGCTGATGTCCCGAAATGAGGAGTCGCTCAAGCCAGCCGCCGAGGAAATTGGCTCAGCTGCGTCGTACGTCGCCGTCGATATCGCAGACCCTGCGGCAGTCGAAACCGTGCTTTCAGCCGTCGACGCAAAACTCGGGAGGCTGGACGGAGTGCTGATCAATGCTGGTGGTCCGCCGCCGGGAGAAGTGTTGAAACTGACCGATGAGCAGTGGGTTGGCGCATTCGAGATGTTGATCGGAGGGCCGATTCGCCTGTTGCGGGCATTGACACCAAAGATGACCGATGGCGGCGCGGTGCTTTTCATCACATCATCGTCTGTTCGGCAGCCGATTCCGAATCTGGATACCTCGAATGTGTTGAGACCAGGAGTGGCCGCCATGGCCAAGGTGCTGGCACGTGAGCTGGGTCCAGCGATCCGGGTGAACAGTCTGGCGCCAGGACGGTTCGACACGGATCGAGTGAGGTCACTGGATGAAGGTCGGGCCAAGGCGACGGGAGTGCCGGTGGAGGACGTGCAGAAGGCGTCGGCCGGCCAGATTCCGCTGGGTCGGTATGGCGATCCGGCTGAGCTGGGCCGGGTTGGTGCATTCCTGCTGTCGCCTGCCGCTTCGTATCTGAGTGGTATCTCGGTGCAGGTCGATGGTGCGCTGGTGACTTCCATTCCTTAGCACATTCGTATCGGTGTTTTGGTTCGTGAGAAAGGGCATTTGTGATGGCGAAACTGGAACTGGGAATGATCAGCTCAACGTGGGAAGGCACTCACGTTGGCCTCGAGGATGGGATTCGGAGAGCCAAGGAGATCGGGTTCGATACGTATGACATCTTCAACGATCCTCTGGAAACCGACGATTCGACGCGGAAGCTGATCAAGGACACCTGTGAGGAAGTTGGGCTGCCTATTCGTTCCTGCGTTTGTGTGGCCTTCGGCATTGTCGATTTCAACCCTGCGGTGGTGCGGTTTACCGTTGACCGGGTGAAAGCCTACATCGACCAGGCGGCCTATTTTGGCGCCAGGAACGTGCTGCTGGTGATCGGCGAGTACTTCTGGGATGGTGAGGTTTTTCCGCGTTCGGCGATCTGGGACATGGCCAAGGAGCGGTGCCAGGAGCTGGCTGATTATGCGGCCCCGAAAAACGTGGAGATCGTTCTGGAGCTCGAGCCATTCAGCGAAGCGCTTGTAGGCACCGTTGACGAGCTGGTGCGGTTTGTGAAGGAGGTTGACAGGCCGAATTTCCGGGCGAATGCGGACATCTCCCACCTGCATCTGGCGGATGCATCGATCGAAGATGTGGCGAAGATGACCGGTCTGATCGGTCACATCCATCTTTCGGACTGCGATGGCAAGGTGCATGGTGATCTTCCCGCAGGGATGGGCGTTACACCGATCAAAGAGTACCTGCAGGCGATTGTCGACACCGGGTACGAGGGTACGATTTCGATCGAGCTCGAGTATTCACCCGAGCCAGAGAAGATCGTGGAATGGGCGACCCGGGCGTATGAAGGCACGGCTTCGATCATGCGAGAGATTGGCGTGCGGCCATAGTTTCGTATTTCCCTGTCAAGGTTGACAGGATGCTTGAAAGGGCGATAATGCGGCAATCACGACTGGTTCTCATCACAATGACTTCGACCGGGCAGTTCCGCGGCTGTGGGCTCGATTCGAGATCGAGTGATGAACGCTGGAGTGATCGCCGACGTCGCAAGACGGCTTTGGAGCATGCGCTTCAAAGTGAAACGGACAGTTCGCAAAGGAGAATGCAATGACGCTGAACCGCAAACTGGCAACTGAGATGGCGTTCGGGTATCGAGTGAACCGGCGCAGAATGCTGCAAGGTGCAGCTGGCACAGCCATGGCCGCTGCCGCCGCTGGACTGATTCCATCGGTGATGCGACCGGGCCATTTTGTAAAGGCGCAAGGTACGCTGAACGTGCTTGCTCCGCAATGGCCGCAGGGGCCGAAGGAAGAGGCGCTGGCCGCGGAAGTCTTCACAGCAGAAACCGGAATCGCGGTGAGCTTCGAGGCTGTCAACTATGCGACGCTCGAACAGCGAATCAAGCTTCTGGTAGAAGGGGCCAGCTCCGAGTACGACATCTACGACTATGACAGTCAGTGGATCGGTGGATTCGTTGCCGCGGGAGCGTTGGAGCAGCTCGATACCGATACGTACCTGAACAGCGCGGACTCTTCCATCTCGATCGATGATTTCTTCCCTGAGATCACTGGTCGGCTGGTGCGGTATCCAAATGTGGAGGCCGAACTCAATGCTCCACTCAACACGACGTCGCCGATCTACGGGATTCCCTGGTCGCTGAATGCTCAGGCGCTGTGGTACCGGACCGACCTGATGGACGCGCCGCCCGCAACCTGGGAGGAGCTCAGGGCAACAGCAAGCGAGCTGACCACGGACGGCATGTACGGCTATGCCGTGCAGGGTGGTCGAGATGCGGACTGGATCATCTCAGAGACCAACCCAATCTTCTGGGGTTATGGCGGCGAGCTGTGGGACCAGACAACCTATACAGCCGAAGGAATTCTGAACAGTCCGGAGAATGTCGAAGCACTGCAGTTCTTTGTGGACATGCAGCTTGTGGATGGCAGTATCGACCCGGCAAGCGCGAACTGGACGATCAATGAGCGACTTGGGGCGCTCCTGGGCGGAACCGCCGCGATGTGCCTGAACTGGGCACCATTGTTTGGTGGCATCGCCGACGACCCGAATGCATCGCAGGTGGCAGGCAACGTTGGTTACGCGGTGTCACCAGCAGGACCGCAGCGGCGGGCCTCCATGATTGGTTGCCAGGGAACCGCCATCAATGCCGCTTCCGGGAACAAGGAGGCTGCGTGGGAGTACCTCCAGTGGTGGCAGTCGCCCGAGACTCAGCAGGCAATGGTCGAGGATGTGCCTTCTGGATTCGTTTCGGCGCGGAACGATTTGCGGGATATCGCGACAAATCCGTGGCAGACAGTGTTCCTGGAAATGATCCCAGACCTGCGGGACATGTGGAATATCCCCGAATATGCTCAGCTGTTGCAGCTTCTGCAAACAGAGCTGAACCTGGCGTATGTTGGCCGGAAATCCCCACAGGAAGCACTCGACAATGCGGCGATCGCGCAGCAGGCGGTGCTCGACAGCAGCCCGGACAATCCCGGCGCCTGATCGGCCAAGCACTTCAATCGAGATGGGTTGCCAATGCGACCCATCTCGATGCGTTCAGCATGTGATGTTTAGCCAACTGAAGCCGTGTGCCAGGAATCCCGGCACGATGCGGCCAGAAAGCGGATTCAGTGTCAGTTCAACATTCTACATCTGAAAGGCCGGAAACTCGGCAGCTGGAGCGCTCTGCATTTGGTCAGCAGGTGAGAACGTTTCCATGGCTGCTGATGCTGCCTACAGTGGCGCTGCTGATTGTGCTGACCATTTTCCCCCTGATCTATTCCCTGTATATGAGCCTCCATAACTACACCCTAGGCGGGACCAGAGATTTCATCTGGTTTCAGAATTACGGTGACCTGCTGTCGGACAGGGCGTTCTGGCGGAAAATCGGATTCACGCTTCAGATCACGTTTTTTGCCGTGGCTATCGAGCTCGGGCTCGGGTTGCTGTGCGCGATTGTGCTGAACAAGCGACTACCCGGCATGGGGCTGTTGCGGATGATCGTATACATCCCGATGATGTTGTCACCGCTGGTAGTGGCGTATTTCTGGAGGATCATGCTCGATGGCTCGTTTGGTGTGTTCACATATTTCGCGGACAGCCTTGGATTCGGCAAGCAGCAGTGGACCATCGATCTGACCCTGGCGAAGGCATCGATTGTTGCCACGGACGTGTGGCAGTGGACCCCGTTTGTGACACTGCTGATGCTGGCTGGATTGCAGGCCGTCCCCGCGCAGCTCTATGAAGCCGCGGAGCTGGACAAGGCGACGAGATGGCAGACCTTTACGCAGATTACTTTGCCATATCTCAAGACACCTATTTTACTCGCGCTCCTCTTTCGAACTATTGATACCGTCAAGCTCTTCGAGTCGGTGTACATCATTACTCAGGGTGGCCCTGGCGATCTTACGGAAACCCTTTCGCTGGCTGCCTATAATGTTGGATTCGAGCAATCACGAATCGGAATGGGCGCTGCCATTTCGTGGATCATCGTGATCATCATCAACGTTCTTGCCACATTGCTGATCCTGGCGCTGACTCGTCAGAAGCGGCGCTCGGCGGAATCCGCCGTGGCACCGGCGTCGGCTTAGAGGAGGCGATCGTGGTTTCACACGCACCAACATCGTCGCAGGGCAAGCTGAGGCAGTTTATCTGGTACCTGCCTGCGTTACTGATAACCGGCATTTTTGCGTTCCCGTTGTTCTGGATCATCCTGACGTCGCTCAAGCCGGGCCGGATCGTGCAGGCGTACCCGCCGAAGTTTCTTTTTTCGCCGACCCTGGATAACTACCGGCAGGTGTTCGATTCCACATTTCCGGATGCGATTCGGAACAGCCTGATAGTTGCCTCCGGAAGCGCGGTTTTCTCGGTTAGCCTGGCGACGATCACAGCGTACGGGATGTCACGACATTCGTTTCGCGGCAAGGATAATCTGCTGTTCTGGATTCTGTCGTTGCGGATGTTGCCAGCCATAGCCGTGATCATTCCGTTCTCCCGGATGGTGCGATGGTTCGACCTGCAGGACACGTATATCGCGCTGATCATGGTCTATTCAATATTCAACATTTCGTTTTCGGTATGGCTCCTGAAAGGCTTCTTCGACGAGATCCCGAAGGAGATGGAAGAAGCGGCCAAGATGGATGGCTACGGACCGTGGAAAGTGTTCGGCAAGGTCGCGTTGCCCCTGGTGATTCCGGGCATCGCGGTAGCCATGGTGTTTTCGATCATTCAGTCGATCAACGAGTTCTTGCTGGCGTTCGTGCTCACGCAGCGGCAAGCGGTCACTGCTCCGGTGGCCCTGACGAACGTCTTTATCACTACTTTTGGCGTCAACTGGGGTGGGCTGAGCGCAGGTGCGATTGTGCTGGTAACGCCAGTCGTGCTCTTCGCGGTTCTGATCCGCAACCATCTGATTCGCGGCATGAGCTTCGGGCAACTGGATTAAGATACTGTGGCGACACTAAAACTCGAGGATCTGAATCTGATCTACGCCGATGGTACGCATGCCGTCAAACATGTCGACCTCACGGTTGAGGATGGAGAGTTCTGTGTCTTTCTGGGCCCATCCGGGTGCGGGAAGACGTCGACGTTGAGAATGGTGGCAGGTCTGGAACATCCTTCCTCGGGATCTATCCGGCTGGATGGAAGAGTCATCAACGATCTGTATCCGGGTGAGCGGGACATTGCGATGGTGTTTCAGCACTATGCGCTCTATCCGAACAGGACGGTCCGCGATCACTTCGAAATGCCGCTGAAAGCGCAAAGGATCGGGAAAGAGGAGCGAAGCCGGAGGGTTTCGGAAATCGCCGAACTCCTCAAAATGACGGAACTTCTCGATGCAAAGCCGCGGCAGCTTTCGGGCGGCCAGGCTCAGCGGACGGCTATTGGCCGGGCATTAATTCGGAAGCCGAAGCTCTTTCTTCTGGATGAGCCGCTGACCAGCCTGGACGCTACTCTGAGGCTCGAGACGCGATCTGCGTTGAAGCGGCTGCAGGAAGATTTGAGCATCACTACTGTGTACGTCACACATGACCAGGAAGAGGCTTTGAACCTGGCTGACAAGATCATGATCATGGATGATGGCGAAATTCAGCAGGTGGCCGACTCACGTGAACTCTATGACCGGCCGGCGAACCTGTTTGTGGCTGGCTTTGTGGGAACGCCGCCAATGAATGTTGTGCGAGGATCGCTGCGAAGGGACAGGAGTGTGCCATACCTGGAAACCCGGTCGTTCGATGTTTCATTGGACGATGTGCCTCCGGACGTCATTTCGAACTACGGTGACGGCTCGAGCCTGGTGGCCGGCGTGCGGCCCGAGGATCTCCTGCAGGATGCCATTGCGGAACGGCGGCCTGGTGGCAAGCTCGTCGTTGCTGAAATGCAGGGAGATGAGGTCATTCTCACGGTCGAGATCGAGCCGGAATCGGGTGGAGAGTCTGCGTTGAACTGGAAGATTCGAGTTCCGCGTGTCGACGAGGCGCTTGCCTCTCCAGGAACCCAGATTGGACTATCCATTCGACCAGGCAGGCTGCGTTTGTTTCACGGGGACAGCGGAGAGCGAATCGTATGACCGGGCTGAGGGCCGTCGACAGGCACATAATGCGGAGGGCGCTACGATGACCTCCGTACAGCTTGAACATGTGAGGGTTGTCTACGGAGACGACGAAGTGGTTCGGGATGTCAGCTTCACTGTTGATGCTGGTGAGCTCGCAGTGCTCGTCGGCCCGTCCGGATCGGGGAAAACCACGTTACTGCGGGCGATGACCGGCTATGCGCCTCTCGTTGCAGGACGAGTGCTCTTCGGCGGCAAGGATGTCACCCATTTGCCTCCGGGCGATCGGGACATCGCCATGGTCTTTCAGAATCTGGCGCTGTATCCGCATCTCACGGTCAGAGAGAACTGGGAGTTTCCACTCAAGGCGATAAAGCTGGCCAAGGGCGAACGAGAGGCCCGGGTTCAACGCGTCTCGACAATGCTCCAGATGGGTCCGCTGTTGCACCGACTGCCGCACGAGTTATCTGGAGGCCAAAAGCAACGGGTCGCGATGGGTCGAGCTCTTGTGCGTCAGCCTCAGCTCTTCCTCCTCGATGAACCGCTGGGCGCTCTGGACGCGAAGCTGCGCGTGGAGGCGCGTTCGGCATTCAAGGCGCTTCAGCGAGACCTTGGCATAACGACGATCTATGTTACTCACGATCAGATCGAAGCTCAGGCGCTTGGGACCAAGATCGTCGTGCTAAACGACGGCGTGGTCCAGCAGGTTGGACCTCCTGAAGAGATCTACGATCGGCCAGGGAACCGGTTTGTGGCCGGATTGTTTGGCTCGCCGCCAATGAACTTTCTCGATGCACAGCTTGCTGCAACCGACAGCGCGACCGAAGTTCGTGGTCGGAACGTGGCTGTGCCGCTTCCTGACGCATTGGCAAGGCAGGTGAGCCGGGCGGCCACGTCGAGCTCGGTGATCCTCGGTGTGCGTCCAGAGACTATCGGCATCTCAAGAGATGAATCTCAAGGTGCGATGGCAGGTCGCGTCTATCTGTCGGAGCCTTCCGGCAACCAGGTGGTTATCGACGTGGAGGCTGGCGACGAAATGTTACGGGTGAGGGCGGGTCATGATGATGCAGTCGCCCAGTCACTTCAGATCGATGATCAGGTCTTTTTGACGATTCGACCGGAGACGATTCATCTTTTTGACGAACGAAGCGGAATCCGCCTGACCTGATCGACTCGATGTTCAGATAGCTATTCTTCGAAACCCGGGCGGAGCGGTTTGCCGGGCATTGCGAGAGTGCCCTCGATGAACGCGCGGACATCGTCGCGCGACTGCTTCATCATTTCGATGTCGATGTAGAGCATGTGCCCCGAGGGGTAGTGCCGGGTCTGAATCGCAGATCGAACCTCCGGGTCAACCGTGAGTCTGTCCAGCGTATAGCGGGTGGCGAAGTAGGGCGTCGCCAGGTCGAAATATCCAGAAAGCACGAGGAGCTGCAGGTACGGATTCCTGGCGAAGGCGTCCTGTAGGCCGAAGGTGGTGCGAGGAGCGCCATCTCGGCCGTCGCCCCACTTCCATGGAATGCCGCGGAGGATCTGGTACTCATCATCGGTGTGGTAGCCGAGCTCTGAGCGGACGTAGCTGTTGAATGCCGCAGTGAATGGCGCCCGGATCGCTGACATGCTGGGATCGAACGCAAGATTGTCAGTGGAGGCGGCGGGGTCGAAACCGGTATGGCGGCTGTCGAGACGACCGACGATGCGCCTGGTGGGGCGAAGGAGCTCGTTGCAGAACCGTCCACCGGTGATGCGCAGGTTCCAATCGATGAGACGATCGGCGGGAAGGCCGGTATAGCTGGACATTTGCGCGGCGATTCCCTGCTGTTTGTCGAGGCTCAGGGTGTGGCCGAGCATCAGAGCCGGGGCGTAGACATCCCGGGTCCAGGCCTCGACTTCTGAGAGGAACGATTCGAGGGGTTTGTGCTGGTGGTCCGGCCCGAGGGCGTTGTGGAACCAGGCCGTTGCGGCAAAACTGGGGAAATAGCAGACGAATGGCAGATCGTCGCCTGATTCGAAGAGGAGCGTACCCAGGTCGAGAACACTCGAAATGAGAATGATCCCGTTGAAGATGATTCCTTTTTCGGCGACCTTTCCGGCAAGACCGGCGGCGCGAAACGTGCCGTAGCTCTCCCCACCGACGAACAAGGGGGAAGCCCATCGATTGTAGCGGCTGAGGTAGAGCCTGATGAACTCCCCGACGAGATCGAGATCGCCATCGACTGTGCAGAACTTTTCGGTCAGGTCGGTCGAGGCTGCCTTGCTGTAGCCTGTTTCTACCGGATCGATGAATAGCAGGTCGGTGAATGGCAGCCAGCTGAGCTCGTTGTTCACGATCTCGAACGGCGGCGCGGGCATGCCGCCATCATCGAGCATTTTCACCCGACGTGGGCCGAGACCTCCGAGATGTAGCCAGACCGATGCCGATCCGGGCCCGCCATTGAAGAGAATGGTGAGCGGGCGGTTGGGATCACCGTGGGGTTCCTCTCCCAGGGTATAGGATGCAAACGACAGGGTTGCCTCGATCTCGCTGCTGCCATTGCGGATTGGCAGTTTTCCGAAGGTGGCCTGGTAGGCATGCGTCTCGTTTTCAAGGATGAGCTCGTGACTGGTAACTACCGGTGGATCGGGATCGGGAAGCGGTTTCTCAGGTGAACGAGATTCGCCGGAGAGGGATTGTGGCTGGTTTTCCTGATCGCTCATTTGAGATCCAATCTGTTCGTTGCAACAACTAGTTTGCGAACTCGCTGCGAAGGCCGTCCTACCGACTTGTCCAACCGCCGTCGATGGTGAGCACATCTCCGGTGACAAATGATGACTCATCTGACAACAGAAAGAGGGCACCATCTGCGACGTTCTCTGGTTCGCCGAAGTCGCCTGACAGTGGTTGCAGGGTTTTCAGTCTGGCGACGATCTGTGGATCGGATTGGGCGCGAGTGCTCATTTGAGTCCGGATCAATCCAGGACAGATCACGTTTGCTCTGATCCGGTGGCTGGCGTAGTAGCTGGCAATTGCTCGAGTGAGCGATATGATGCCGCCCTTACTGGCCGCATAGGCGTGCGTGGCGAAGTCCTCGTCACCTCCGACCAGCCCCAGGACTGACGACAAGTTGACTACTGATCCCCCACCGGACTCCAACATTGCGGAAATGCCGAATTTGCAGCAGAGAAAGACACTGGTCAGATTGGCATCGATGACCGTCTGCCAGCCTTCGATCGAACATTGATCGACGGGTCCGTCGCCATATCGACGGCCGCTGATACCGGCTGCGTTGAACATTCCATCGATCCGTCCCCAGTGATTCATCACGTGGGAAAATGCTGCTTCGACTTGCTCAGGATTGGATACGTCGGTTGATACGTGGGTGAGGTTCTCGGGCGGAACGCCTGCTGCATGGATGGTCGATATCGCTTCGATGGCGCGGGCGACGTCCCTGCTGAGCAAGGCAACGCGGGCTCCCTCGATTGCACACTTTTTGGCGGTGGCGAACCCGATTCCGCTGCTTGCTCCAGTGATGACAACATTTTTCCCCGCCAGTCTGGGTGAACGTGGCGTATTGTTTTCCGAACGATCTGGCATGGTTTCTCCAAAGGTGTTCGAAATGACTTCTAACGACAGGGATCGCCGAAACCCAACGAACAACGATCGTGACCCATGGAAAACGTTCGATATCGTCGTCGTGGGAGCAGGGTCAGCCGGGATGTCCGCAGCGATTGCGGCGGCGCGGCTGGGGAGATCCGTTCTCCTGGTGGAACGGTACGGTTTCGCTGGCGGTATTTCCACTCAGGTGCTCGACACGTTCTATGGCTTTTATACCCCGGGCGAGGCATCGCGAAGAGTGGTCGGCGGAATTGGATGGGAAGTGGCGTCTGCGCTGATCGATAGCGGCGATGCGCTGGAGCGTCCCAACAGTTACGGCGCTGGGACCGGGGTGACGTACGATCCGGATGCGCTGAAGATCCTCTGGGAGCAGACTGCACTTCGAGCGGGCGTAAAGATGCTTTATCACTCGTTGTGTGTCGATGTCGTCGCTGAGAAGCAGGGCTCAGTTGGGGGGATCGTTGTGCAGACCCGGGCGGGAAGGAAGCGGATCTCGGCACCGGTCGTGATCGATGCTACAGGTGACGCCGACGTGGCGGCATTGGCTGGAGTGCCGTTCGAGCTGGCCGGTGAGGCTAGAGATTCTCAATCGCTAACGACCACGTTCAGGATGATCAATGTCGATACAGAACGGGCACGGCTGGTACGGCAGCCTGAATTGCAGCGCCTGATGGCGGAGGCGATCGAACAGGGTGGTTTTGATCTGCCGAGACGAGAGGGAAGTGTGCATATCACACCGATGGCGGGCGTGATGGCAACCAA
>JBGTJM010000025.1:0-2232 GCA_041745115.1 Thermomicrobiales bacterium | reverse complement strand
TTCAGGTTGACTCACGATGACACAACCTCGGACCGCAGGCTCCCACGATCTGGCAGCGGCACCATGATATGGCAAATCCGAGTATAGAAGTCTGCGCAAACCGTGTCGAGACGTGGCGATGCGTTCGAGATCACGACTCTTCCATTCCCCTTCGACCTCGTCACATCCTGATCGCCAGCTGACGTAGAACGCGCCATTCGCAAAGCCAGAGCATCTGGAGGTCGGGCAACAGCGCCGTCAGCGCGAATCGCGTTCCAGATCTCCACCAAGCAGAGCTCGCACCTCGCCGAGGTTGCGCGCTTCGTATCCCGGACGGGGATCGGGGTTGCTCCATTGCTGACCACCTGGATTCATCCAGACGGCTGGCATGCCCACATTGCGAGCTCCAGCCATGTCGAACTCTGGCGAATCACCAACGAATACAGACGATTCCGGGCCGGCAGTACCACGGTTCGTCGCCTCATCGAAGATCTGGCGATCTGGCTTTGCTACGCCAAACTCTCCGGAAATCAGAATGAAATCGAAGTAGGGGAGGATCCCCAGAAGTTCGATTTTGGCCCGCTGGGTTTCGGCCGGTCCGTTGGTGATCATTCCAATGCGCCGCCCGGGTAGCGCCCGGCGAGTGGCGACGAGCGTTTCGAGTGCTTCGGGAAAGAGCTGCAACCCATAGAAGCGGTTGGTGCGGTACCAGTGCTGAGCATGCTCGACGGCTTCTCGGTGCTCCACATCATGCCTTGCCAGCAGCTCGTGAAAATGATCGACACCATGCGGGTGCATCTCGATCGACTCCCGGGCCAGCGTGTCCAAATCGACGCTTGGCCGCCTTGGAAGCCGATCAAGTGCCTGGTCGAAGGCAATTCGCAGTCGTAGCCATCGGGCCGACGCGTAATCGCACAACGTGTCGTCAAGATCGAACAGGACCAGTTCCGGCTGAGGGTCGAGCGCGTTCATACCAAGGAATGTAGCAGACGCGCTCGCAGGATTACTGGACGCACCATTCGTGGACAGGCCGCAGCGGCGCTGATCGCGGGACTATGGCAATTCCCCAGCAACCACGGGCAGCACAATCCTCGACGGGTAAGTAGCGTCGTGAAACACGGTTTGGCTGGCCACGATGCAATCCTCTCTGGTCGCGGTTGCGATTTCACCACCATGATTTGGATTGCGGTCAAACCGCGGGAAATTGCTGGAGGAGATTTCGACCCGAATCCGGTGCCCCGACAGAAAGAGATTGCTCGTCGCCCAGAGATCGATTTCGTACTCCTCGACATCCCCTGGTGTGAGCAGATGCTCCTCACGCGTCGTTTTTCGATAGCGGGCTCGCAGAATTCCGTCGGTCAGATTTCGCGCATATCCATCAGGACCAACATCGACGAGCTTGGCTGTGAAGTCGGTGTCTACCGCGCTGCTGGCTGCAAACAGAATCACTTTCACCGGGCCGGTTACTTCGACGGGATCAACGACTGGAGGGCTGGTGTAGCAGAGAACATCGGGTCGAGTTTCGATACCGCGCTGGTCGTACGACCCGGCGGCAGCCCAGTAGGTATTGCAGCACAGCGCACCGCCATTGGTCGGGACGGGATTCAGCGGGTCGTAGAGAAAATGGTCTGGCCGGTCAGTTCCTGAGGCATCTCGTAGAAGCACTCCATCCCCATTCAGGGTGTTCGCGCTCCCTCCGCTTGACAGGAAATAATCCTCGAATCGAGTCTGGGGGAGCGGCCAGGTCTCTTCCTGCCTCCAGCTGTTGGCGCCCATCACGAAGATGGTCACCGGCGGCTCGTCATCGACCCCATTACCGTGATCCCGTAACCATCGATCGTACCAGCGCAAGTGGATGCCATCGAAGTCGATCAGGGAATGCCAGGAGCGCACACCTGGATCGTATTCACCGACTGGACTGATGGTGATGCTGGTCATGTGTTCCCAGGGGCCGATCAGTAAACGACTGGCTTTGCGGGCCTGCTCGCTTCTGGCGGATGATTGCATTCCCTGAAAATTCTGGATCGTGCCACCGAGAAAGATGTCGTACCAGCCGCCCACGTTGAGCGCCGCCACGTCCAGATCGCCATAGTTGGTATCGATCCGCAACGCGTCCCAGAAGTCGCAGTGGGTCGGATTGCCCAGCCAGTCTTCATAGAACGGAGCGAGATCGCTGATCAGCGGATCACCGGCGAGCGGCATGCGGTCGAAATCCTGATCCATGTGGTCGATGCGATCGAGCAGTTTTTCGAA
>JBGTJM010000024.1:0-6997 GCA_041745115.1 Thermomicrobiales bacterium | reverse complement strand
AACATTCTGGACATAGATGACCTCTCGCCCCAGGTATCGAAGATAGCGAACAACAATATCAAACGTGAGAAAGGTGAACGCATGTCCGGTATGTGTTGTGTCGTAGGGCGTCACCCCGCAGACGTATATTCCAATTGGCTCTGGTCCCTCTCGAACAGGCTCGATCGACTCGGACTGAGTATTGAAAAGACGCATTTACTCACTTCCATGTTGAACCCAATCGACTACATTGGGAATGGTACTGGAGGATCCAGATGGGCATGTGTTCGAGCGCATTATGATGCGATTCCTGAATTTCAGTGGGGTCAACGAGTGTGAGATTCCCGAACGGCGTCGATGCGGCAGGATCGAGTGTTCTGGATTTAAGCTCCTCAGCGGTGATCGATTTGCATGCGGAGCAGGGTTGAGGTGTCGTTGCGCGGATCAAGAATGCACGCCGTATTCAGCTTGACTCGCATTGCGGTGCTGGCAGGCTGTCTCGCGGCCTGTTCATCGGGTGGTGAGGGAGGGCAGGATAGCGGGTCTCCGTTGCCAGACTCCACAGGCACGGCAGCAATGCTGATGCTCACTCCTCAACTCGAAGGGCGGGCCCCCTGCGAAGACGGTAGGCTGCTGATCGTTGATCTCCCAGAGATCGACAGCCGATGGTCCAGTGGATTGGAGCAGTCGAATCGCATAGCGGCTGAATGGCACGCCGATGCAAGGCTGGTTGAGTTCCGTGTATCGTGCGCACTTTTTGAACCTGGATTTCGGTGGCAAGCGACCTACTACTCAGGCGAGGCGCAGGCGATGTTTGCAGCGGACACCCGAGAATCCACTCCGATCGATGTTCCGGGCGAAGAGATTCCGACTTTGAATCTTGAAGGCTTGTCGTATGCGGCGATTCGTGACGCGCTCCTGTCTGTCGACTATCTCGACCATGAAGAGCTGGAGCCGTCGACTGGAGTCGATCTGCGAATGAGCTCGTCAGGGATTCCGTTTGGACCTCCGACTGCCCCAACAGGCGTCGCACTGGCTCATGTCGCAATCGACTCAAGAGGAGAGATCAAAGATTTGTTTGTCTCGATACAGTCGATCGACATTCATCAGTTTTCTTCACCCACAGGTTGATACCGACCTGATACACGTTGATGGGAGTTGCCATGACCAGTGAATCGCTCGAGCTTGCAGTATGCCGCTGTGTTGAAGTGCTGGGCATGCATCCAGCCGGCCTGTTTACCGATTTCGACGGAACGATCAGCCCGATAGCGCCCACGCCGGATCTGGGTCAACTGCATCCGAGGGTGAAGGAGCCGCTTACAACGCTTGCGGAGCAGCTCGATGTCGTCGCCATCGTAACTGGCCGTGGAGCCGAGGATGCTCGCTCGCGAGTTGATGTTCCAGGAGTTCGTCTCATTGGCAACCATGGTCTGGAGGTCGTGGAAGGAGACATCGTTCGAGCCAATCCACTCGCGGTGGAGCAGTCGAACGCAGTAGCGGCCGCGGTATCGGAGATTCGATCTGAAGTGTCGAATAACTCCTGGGGTGACGAGCTGATATTCGAGAACAAGGGTGTTTCGGCGAGCATTCACTATCGTCGTGTGCCGGATCCTGAGGCTGTGAGAGAACACCTGCTGGCGCTGGGAGCAGCGGTTGTGTCGAAGCGGGGTCTTCGGCTGACTGAGGGCAGGCTTGTCATCGAGCTGCGTCCGGAGATCGATGTCAACAAGGGCTCGGCTGTCCATGATGTCATTCTCGAGGGGCATTTGAAAGGCGCGGTGATGCTCGGAGACGATGTAACGGATGTCGATGCATTTCGAGCGATCGCGGCTTTGCGAGATGAAGGGTTGAATGGACTGTCGGTTGGGATCAATGGCCCGGAGACAGCTGTCGAGGTACGGGAGACTGCCGATATCCTGATAAACGGGGTAGAGGAATGCGCAGACTTGCTTGAAGCCGTTGCGCGGGAACTTTCGGCCTAAGCAGTCCTGGTTTGTCCACCCGTCCCAACGCACCAGATTAGCGTGCTGCGGGTGCCACGCCCAGACTCTCCGACTCCCAGGGCGAATCAATCGTTCCTGAGCATGCTGGCTTGCTGGATTGCGTCGTACAGGCGATTCTGCGCTCCGGTAATTGTCAGGTCTGCTCTAGTACGTTCCAGAACAGCACGGAGTGCATCAGTGCTACGTCGAAGTCCGCCGGTGAGACCATCGGGGAAATCGACGGTCACCAGAAATGCGTAGACCTCATCCATGATTTCCAGTGATTGCTCGGCGCCGGAGAAGTCTCCGCTTCGCAGCTGATCTAGCGTACGGCGCCGAAGTTCGCTGGCGGACTCCGCCAGCGCGTTCAAGTAGGGTGCGTCGTCAATGTCGAGGTCTGCCGGGGTTGGAATCGGCGTGCCTGCGACGATCGCCAATGTGATTGCAGCTTCTGCGCATTCCTTCATCGCATCCTGAACATAGCCTGCGCTTCGCAAATTACTGGACGGACCGAGGCCATCAAGCATCGATCGCAGCATTGCTCGCGCTTCTGCGAGCAATTGGTCCGCCTCGGCGAGTTCGCCGCGGTGAATGGCACGCACAGTGTTGGCCGACAGGCGTACAATCTGGCGGCCGTCATGAAGTGCGGAATCTCGAAGCTGATTCGTGAGCTCGAGCCGCTTCAGGATTGATGCTCCGATCTCCGCGAAGCCCATCGAGCCAGACTTTGCAACCATACATGCTCCCTGCTTCGTGCTTTGTTTGCTGGTGGCGATCCTGAAAACCGTGCACCTGCGGTTTGACGCTGAATCAAGTCCAATGCTAGCCTACAGTGTTGCGGAGAACAGCAGGTTGCCGTTCGCTGCAGTTGCTATCCGGGGCCGTAGCTCAGCTGGGAGAGCGCGACACTGGCAGTGTCGAAGTCAGGGGTTCGAGTCCCCTCGGCTCCACCATTCGCGTCACCGTCGGACTTCCTGTATTTTCCGTGTTCTTCACTCGACCTGCCCTGTTGCCGAATCCTGATGCGTTGATGGAACGCTCCGCATCATAATGGACGCTGCCTGACGCCACCGCGTGGACGCCGGGAGGACATGACGACGCCGCATTCCAGAAGCGAGGACTGCAGTTGACAGAGCAAGAGACCAAAGACGTACTTGACGGCGCTGGCCAGTACGATCCGTCCGTCATCGAACGACGGTGGAGAGAGCGTTGGGAAACTGATGACATCTACCGGGTAGACGACGATTCCGATCGGCCGAACTGGTTCTCACTGACGATGTATCCGTATCCGTCGGGAACGCTGCACATGGGCCACTGGTACGCATTCTCAGTGCCCGATGCATTTGCCAGGTTCCAGCGAATGCGCGGATTCAATGTGCTGTTTCCAATGGGTTTTGATGCGTTCGGACTGCCTGCTGAGAATGCGGCAATTCGCCACCATATTCATCCGGCGCGGTGGACGCAAGAGAACACCGAGCAAATGCGGACGCAATATGGCCAGATGGGTGCGATGATCGACTGGTCGCGGGAGGTGAACTCCAGCACTCCGGACTTCTATCGCTGGAATCAATGGATTTTTCTCCGGATGCTGGAGAGCGGACTCGCGTACCGCAAGGCCGGCCCAGTGTGGTGGTGCCCAACCGATCAGACTGTACTGGCGAACGAGCAGGTGATCGATGACACCACCTGCGAACGATGCGGCTCGCTGGTGATACGCCGCGATCTCGAGCAGTGGTTCTTCAGAATCACCGAATATGCTGATGAGCTTCTCGCTTGCCTGGACGAGCTTGACTGGCCGGAGCGTGTCAAGACCATGCAGCGAAACTGGATTGGGCGGTCTGAGGGAGCCAGGCTGCGATTCAATCTCGAGAATGGCGAGGCACTCGAAGTGTTCACCACTCGACCCGATACGGTTTGGGGCGCAACATTCATGGTGCTGGCTCCGGAGCACCCGCTTGTTCAAGAACTCACGACTGATTCGCACCGAGCGGAGGTGGCCGAATACGTCGAGCAGTCACGCCGACGGAGCGACATCGACCGCTTGTCAACCGCTGAAACCCGAGAGAAATCGGGAGTCTTTACCGGATCGTATGCGGTAAATCCAGTGAATGATGAGCGCATTCCAGTGTGGATCGCCGATTACGTCCTGATGGGCTATGGGACAGGGGCGATCATGGCCGTTCCTGCTCACGATGAGCGGGATTTCGCGTTCGCACGGGCATTTGAATTGCCAATTCGTGTGGTGATCCAGCCAGTGAACGACGAACTCGATCACTCGTCGATGACGGAGGCCTACACCGGCAACGGTGTGATGGCAAATAGCGGGCAATTCGACGGGTTGAGAGTACCGGAAGGGGTCTCGCAGGTTATCGAATGGCTCCGTGCTGAAGAACGGGGTGAGCCGGAAGTCACGTTTCGTCTGAGGGATTGGCTGATTTCGAGGCAGCGGTACTGGGGTACGCCGATTCCGGTTGTCTATTGCGACAGTTGCGGGATTGTGCCAGTTCCCGATAGTGACCTGCCGGTTTTGTTGCCGCTGGATGCTGAATTCACACCTACCGGTCAGAGCCCGCTTGTCAGCCATCAGGAGTTCCTTGCGACGACCTGTCCTACCTGTGGCGCGTCAGCACGACGCGAAACTGACACTATGGATACCTTCGTTGATTCGTCGTGGTACTGGTTCCGATACACGAGCCCTGGTTATACCGATGGACCTTTCGACCCCAGCAGAGTCGCAAAGTGGACGCCGGTCGATCTCTATTGTGGAGGAATCGAGCATGCGATTCTCCACCTCCTGTACGCTCGGTTCTTCACAAAAGTGCTGGCAGATCAGGGGCTCGTCGATCACCGCGAGCCATTTGTGCGGCTCCGCAACCAAGGCATGATCCTGGCTGAAGAGGGCACCAAGATGAGCAAAAGCCGGGGCACGCAGGTCGGCCCCGACGAGCTGGTTCGCCTGCATGGAGCGGACGCGCTTCGGCTGCACCTGATGTATCTGGGCCCGTGGGATCAGGGCGGACCGTGGAACACGCGAGGGATCACTGGAATGGAGCGGTTTCTGCGGCGAGCCTATGGGCTGGTCGCGGAGGCAGCGAATGCTCCCCAGTCTACAAGTGACGTCGACCCGGCGTTCCAGCGGGAGCTTTCGCGACTGACGCACAAAACAATCAAGCGGGTGACGCAGGACCTGGTCGATTTTCAGTTCAATACGATGGTTGCAGCCCTGATCGAGTTTTCAAGTGGCTTACAGGCGATGAAACGTGATGAGTACCTCGGAACGGCGGAGTGGCGATCGGCGATTGAGTCGCTCGTGCTCCTCATGGCGCCGTCATCTCCCTATGTCGCAGAAGAGATGTGGGACCTGTTGGGGAATACCTACTCAGTGCATCATCAGGAGTGGCCAGCGTTTGAAGAAGAGCTCGCTGCCGACGATCAGGTGGAACTCATCGTTCAGGTAAACGGCAAGGTGAGGGATCGGTTGATGGTGGTTCCTGATCTCTCAGAGGATGGTGCCCGGGAGCTCGTGATGGCCAGCGCCAAGGTGCAGGAGCACCTCGGCGGGGGGCACGTTCGGCGCTGGATCTACGTGCCGGGCAAATTGGTCAATCTGGTTGTGGCGTGAGGGTGGCCTCACGCCAGAATCGCCTGGTTTCAGTCTGCCGCAACTGATTCGAGTTCGGGGTTTCGGTTGTCTTCCCACCGCAGATTGAGCGCACGATTCGCACCAGCTTCATCCAGTCGCTTGTACTCGGTTGTGTGAGGGGCGGTAATCACGATCTCCGGATTTGCGTCGGCTTCCTCGGCAATCTGCAACATCGCGTCGATGTAATGATCCAGCGACTCTCTGGATTCGGTTTCCGTCGGCTCGATCATGAGC
The DNA here is from genome assembly GCA_041745115.1 of Thermomicrobiales bacterium. GTDB lineage: Bacteria > Chloroflexota > Chloroflexia > Thermomicrobiales > UBA6265 > JAHBVL01. Next base: position 1,159 of record JBGTJM010000024.1, on the reverse strand, counting down.
GCCTCGGGCACGATCAAAGGGAAATAGGTCGTGGGTGGATGGACACCAAAGTCGAGCAAGCGTTTGGCTACATCCAGAGCCTTTACCCCTTGCTGCTTCTGCCGACGGGCTGAGAAGACCACTTCGTGCATGCACGGCCGGTCGTAAGCAACATCGTAGGCGTCCTGGAGGCGAGTTCTCAGATAGTTGGCACTGAGAACGGCGTCTTCACTTATCTGCCTTAGTCCGTCTTCACCATGCATGCGGATATAGGTGTACGCTCGTACATGCATGCCAAAATTGCCGTGGAAGCCGTGTAATCGCCCAATCGACCGCTCTGGTGCGACCCAGTCGAACCGGTCTTCCCCGTTCTCGTCGGCTGACTTGCCAACGACTGGACCTGGGAGATAGGGTGCCAGCGCATCTGTTACGCCGATGGGTCCTGACCCAGGGCCACCTCCACCGTGAGGTGTGGAAAAGGTCTTGTGAAGGTTGAAATGCATGACGTCGATGCTGATGTCGCCAGGTTTCGCGAGACCCAGTATGGCGTTGAAGTTCGCTCCGTCGTTGTACACCAGCCCGCCAGCCGCGTGGACAATGCTGACGACCTCCTGAATGTGCTCGTCCCACAAGCCGAGGGTGTTCGGGTTGGTGATCATCAGGGCAGCTGTTTTCGGGCCAACGGCGTTGCGGACGGCCTCGAGATCGACGTTGCCCCTGTTGTCTGAAGGTAGGGTAATAACCCGGAATCCGGCCATGACCGCGGTGGCTGGGTTTGTGCCGTGTGCTGAATCTGGTACGAGGACCTCGACTCGCTCGGTGTCATTCCGATGTTGATGATAGGCCCGGATGATCAGCGCTCCTGCAAGCTCACCATGGGCTCCTGCCGCTGGCTGGAGGGAGACGTGGGGAAATCCTGATATCTCACCGAGCATCTGCTGGAGGTCAAACATCAGGCCCAGTGCGCCCTGAACTGAAGACGACGGTGCTAAAGGATGGATATTGGCAAAGCCTGGCATTCGGGCAACGGCTTCGTTGATTCGGGAGTTGAACTTCATCGTACACGAGCCAAGCGGATACATCGCGATGTCAATTGCGTGGTTCTTCTGGCTCATTCGAGTGAAATGACGGACGACGTCAATTTCACTCACTTCAGGAAACGCGAGCGAACTCCTGAGCA
>JBGTJM010000023.1:0-3757 GCA_041745115.1 Thermomicrobiales bacterium | reverse complement strand
CGACGATTTCCTGATGTTCATCGACGAGTCGCACATCTCGCTTCCGCAGGTTCGAGGCATGTATGCGGGAGACCGAGCCCGCAAGGATGTGCTGGTCGAGCATGGATTCCGGCTGCCGAGCGCACGAGACAATCGTCCGCTGACGTATGACGAATTTGAGAACATGCTCGATCAGGTGATATACGTGTCTGCAACGCCCGGACCAATTGAGCGGGAGGTCGCTCATCGCATCGTCGAACAGGTCATTCGACCGACCGGCCTGATCGATCCAGCGATTTCCGTCCGACCAACCACAGGCCAGATCGACGATCTGCTGGATGAGATTCACGCTCGGGTTGCCCGGAACGAGCGGGTTCTCGTCACTACATTGACCAAACGAATGGCAGAGGATCTCGCCGACTACTTGAAAGAGATGGGAGTTCGCACCCACTACCTTCACAGCGAGGTCGACACACTGGAGAGAATCGAGATCCTTCGCGATCTGCGATTGGGCGTATACGACGTTTTGGTTGGAATCAACCTGCTGCGGGAAGGACTCGATCTGCCGGAGGTATCCCTCGTCGCCATACTCGATGCCGACAAGGAAGGGTTTCTTCGGTCTGAAGGATCGCTCATCCAGACAGTGGGACGAGCCGCCCGTCATGTTGATGGCCTGGTCGTGATGTATGCGGACACCATGACGAGATCGATGAAAGCAGCAATCGACGAAACCTATCGACGCCGGGCCATTCAGATTGCCCACAATGAGGAGCATGGAATCACTCCTCGCGGAATCGTGAAGGAAATCAGAGACCTCACTGATCGGCTTCGAAGCGTTGCCGAGCAGGAAGCGCAATATCGAGCGGATGGTGAACCCGGCGCTGTTGCCCACATGCCGAAAGAAGAACTTTTCAAGTTGATCAAGGATCTCGAGTCGCAAATGAAAAAGGCGGCTCGCGATCTCGAATTCGAGAAAGCCGCGCTGCTACGAGACCAGATCGTCGAATTGCGTCGATTCTCGGAGCTCGACCTGGTTCAAATCGATGCACCACGGCGCGCAGCTGTCGCTGAAGGAGCAGCACTATGACAAAACACCAGTATCAGCAGCCGATCGAGCGTCTCATTGTTGTTATCCTGTTTGCGATGATCTTTTCGCTAGCGTCGCCCATCGCTGGTGCGCAGACCGAAACGCCAGAATCGGAAGAGGCACCAGCGGGCAGCGCCGAAAGCGAGCTGGCGACTGAGCTCCCTCCTCCGGATTTGCCGTCGTCGAACCAGCAGGGATATACCTTTGCCCTCGATTCCTCGACGACGATAAATCTGAGCTCCTTGCCGCGCGAGGCCGTCGTCTACCAGTTGAACTGGCGAGAAGCGACTGCGCGACGAGCGGAGCGGATTGCGGAGAATCTCGGCATCGAGGGCGAGGTTGTCGATCGTGGTAACGGGACCTTTGATGTCAGTGGTGACGGTGAAATCTACGTTGCACCCGATCTGGTGCAGTTTTTCACCACGGAATCCCCGCCAGATGGACCGTTGCCCGACGATGCTGACGCGATCATTTTCGCTCGCGACTGGCTGAGAACCGCTGGACTCCTGCCAAATGACGTGGATGAAGGCGAGGTCGTTTCTCGATCAGAAGAGACTCAGCGCGTCGTGGTGCGCTTCATGCCACTGGAACCGCCAAACCTGATTGCGGCCTACCCAAGTGTCCTGGTTACCGAAGGGCCTGAAGGCGTCGTGGTCGAAGCATCAATCCGCTGGCCGCAGATCGAGCGAGCTGACCTTTACCAGCTGCGCGATCCAACCGAGGCGTGGCAAGAAGTTCGAAGTGGGCAGGCATTTCTTGATGTCGATCTGCCCGAGGGTATGGCTGACGATCAGGGCGTGGTTCGCGGCGCCGCATCGTTCACGTCACTGGAAATCGGCTATACAACGGCCGGTTTGCCTGGTGGCAGACAGTACCTCGAGCCAATCTATATCTTCTCTGGCCGGTTGACGCCTGAGGGAGCAGACCGCTCGTTCCGCATTCGAGCTCTGGTTTCCGGAGTCGCCAACGCTGGCGCACCTGTTGGATAACCACGTTGCGGGGGACACGAACCTGGTGCAGATGCTGTTGATCAATGGGCCCAATCTGAACTCGCTTGGCACGCGAGAGCCACATCTCTACGGATCCACGACGCTTGCCGATATCGAACGGGCCGTGACTGCGCGGGGCCAGGAGTTGTCTCCGGCTGTGAGTGTTCTCTGCTTCCAATCGAATCACGAAGGTGAGATTCTTGATTTCGTTCACTCACAGGCTGCTGGGTCAGTTGGTATCGTGATCAATCCTGGCGCGTTCACACATTACAGTTACGCGCTACGAGACGCCCTGAGTGCCGTGGGAACACCAACTGTCGAGGTCCACATCTCGAACATTCATGCTAGAGAAGAGTTCCGGCATCGGTCGGTAATTGCACCCGTGGCGATCGGTCAAATCGCCGGGTTAGGAATTGATGGGTACTTGATGGCAGTTGAGTTTCTTGCGCGACGGTTCGGTTCAACATGAGCACGCTTTCCACTGACCGACTGAACGCGATTCGTCAAGGTCTGGCTCGAACCGGCCTGGATGGCATGCTGATCACCGATCCAGACAATCGGTTCTACGTTTCTGGCTATCTGATCGACGACCATGGACCAACCGAGAGCGCTGGTGTGGCTTTGGTTGGCCAGAATCACGCCATCATCCTGACCGGGCAGACGAACGTCGATTGGGCAGCATCGGAGGCTCCTGCATTCGAAGTCCGTAGTTGGCAGCGGCCCTGGGAGCAGACGGTGCGGGCTGCCTTCGAGGAGCTTGAATGGATGAGAATTGGCTTCGAGCCTTCGTCGACCTCCTATTCGACGTGGTCTGCTCTGGCAGAACCGGAAGGACGATATGAGCTCGTACCAATGAATGGCTGGCTTGATGAGATACGCTGGGTCAAGTCGAATGATGAGATCGAAAAGCTCCAGAACGCCATCGACATCACCGATCAAGTGTTCGAGGCCATAGAAAATCAGCTTCGGCCTGGTATGAGTGAGCGTGCCGTTGCCGCGATGATCGATCGCGGATTTCTTGAACACGGCGCCGATGGTGCCGCATTTCCGACTACGGTTGGCTCGGGTCCCAACGGAGCGCGGCCACACCACCGGTCGGGTGACCGAGAGCTGCGAGCTGGCGAGCCAGTGGTCATCGACATTGGAGCGAAGCTGGCGGGTTACTGCGCCGACCTGACTCGAACGGTCTGGATCGGTGAATTGAGCGCCCGGGCGAGTAAAATCTACGCCGTTGTTGAGGATGCACAAGCCGCCGCTCTGGGAGCAGTCGCAAGTGGAGTGCCGGCTCGCGTGGTGGACGAGGCCACAAATGCCGTCTTTGAAGACGCGGGGATGTCGGAATATGCCATTCACTCGGTCGGCCACGGGCTCGGTATTCGAGTCCACGATGGCCCAAGCGTGAATAGCTCGTCAGATCTTCCCCTCCTGACTGGGAACGTGGTGACCATAGAGCCAGGTCTTTACGTTGCTGGCGAGTTCGGCGTTCGGATAGAAGATGTTGTTGTCGTGCAGGATAACGGTTATCGCCAGTTGTCGCGTGCCCGGAAGCGGACCATGCGAGGCCAGGTGATCGAAGGAGAGGTTGGTTCATGATCGATGCTGGAGAGATTCGGAAGGGCCTGACCCTCGACTACGAGGGAAGACTGGTAAAGGTTATTGATTTCGCCCACAACAAACAGGGGCGGGGTTCGGCCCAGGTGCG
>JBGTJM010000022.1:0-3321 GCA_041745115.1 Thermomicrobiales bacterium | reverse complement strand
AAAGTCCGCATTGACGCAAACGTCACTCGATGCCACACCAGTTGACGATGAAGTCGGCAAGGGATTTTGCAACGGGCTGGAGGCTATCGAGATCGAGCCATTCGTCAGCAGCGTGCCCGTTTTCGCCGCGGGCGCCGTAGCATGTGGCGGGTATTCCCTCAAAGATGTAGTAGCGCATGTCGTTGACCGCAGTAGCGTAGCGTCGATCAAGCGGTGAGTCGATCGATCTGGAGTGAGCAGCCTCGAGGATCGCCAGAAACGGTTCATCGGGACTGATGCTCGACCCGGCGGTGCGAAAGCCATCGTAGGTGACACTGGGAGGATTCGAAGCCAGCCATTCGTCTGTCGCTGCTGCCTGGGCAATGGTGTCCTCGATCTGCTGGCGCAGGGACTCGATTGTCACGTCGGGAAAGAAGCTGACTCGACAATGCAGCGTGCAGGAACCGGGAACTGTGCTCGGCCAGTCTCCACCTTGAATGACGCCGATGTTCAGGTTTATCGGGTGATGCTGATCGGCATAGAGGGGATGAACCTGATCGTTGAAGGAGTCATTGAGCCGATTGAGCGCCTGGATCATGGGAACTGATTTGCTGATTGCGTTCACTCCCTGCCATGCCCAGCCGGCATGAGCGGAACGCCCGGTAATGTGGATTTTGAACCAGATTACGCCGAGGTGGGCCATGGTGACCGCGGAGTAACTGGGCTCCGTGACAATCACCGCGTCGGCTCGATCTCGCCTTGATGCAGCAAGGGCCCCATTGCCGGTGCATTCTTCTTCGATGACGCTGTGCAGTTTGAAGTCGCCCGCCAGGGGAACGTTCAGGTCGTTGAGCAGGCGAGCCAGGAAGAGATTGAGGGCGACACCACTTTTCATGTCGTAGGCGCCGCGGCCATACATTCGGTTCTCAACGATCTCCGCACCCCAAGGGTCGTAGCTCCAGGCATCGACCGGATCAGGGCTGACGACATCGACGTGCCCGTTCATGATCAGTGAGCGCCCCGTTCCAGCGCCTTTTCTGATCCCAGTTACGTTGGGACGTCCTGCGAACGGAACACCACTGTTTCCCGCATTCGGCAAAGACGTGACCGATTGGTCAAGCTCCCAAACGTCAGTTTGCAAGTTTGCTGCTCGCATATAGTCTGCGATCAAGTGCTGAATCGCTGCTTCGTCGCCAAGCAGGCTGGGAATCCGCACGAGATCACCCACGAGCTCGATCAGCTCATCGCCCCGGCGATCGATTTCATTCCAGAGTTGGGCAACAATCTCGGGATGCTTTGCTTCCGTTGTCATTTTCACCCTCAGAAGACTTATCGCGAAGTTGCGGTGCTGTACCGGTCAATGCATAGCAAAGGTATCGGTGGTGCCTCATGGTACACTGGCAACCGCTCGAATCGAGATCTCTGGCGCCATGGCCAAGTGGTAAGGCACGGGTCTGCAAAACCCTGATCGGCGGTTCGAATCCGCCTGGCGCCTCCAATTCACGTTGAGCACAGCACACGACGGACAACCGGAAATGAGCCACGAACGATCTTCCCGCAAGGCCTTCTCCGGTCGATTGATCACTGTGCGCGTGGACGAGTTTTCGCACCATGGGCGACCTGTGTGGAGGGAGGTCATCGAGCATCCCGGGTCGGTGGCGGTGATTGCGCTCACGGCTGACGAAAAGGTGATTCTGGCAGACGTCTGGCGGCACGCTCAGCAGACTTCGTTTCTGGAGATACCGGCCGGAGTTATCGAATCCGGCGAGGACGCGTTGCGCACTGCGAGCCGGGAGCTGCTCGAAGAAACCGGGTACGTGGCGGGGACGTATGACCACCTGATGACGCTTGCCCCGACGCCCGGATACAGCGAGGAGCAAATCAGCTTGTATCTGGCCACGGGATGCGTCAGGGTTTCGAATAGCGATGCCGAGCCGGACATTCGATCGATCTCACTCCTCGACCTGAGTGAGGTGCGGGAGCTCATCGGTTCCGGACATGACCGGGTCTTTGATGGCAAAACCGCCGTCGGGCTTCTGTGGCTTGTTCAGCATTGGGACGAGGTCATCACGGGACAGGACTTTCGGGCCAGTCAGACGTAGTACCGGCGGATTCGACGACTCTACCCAAATTGCCGTGGCCATTGCGTATTGGAACGCCTACGGTTGATTCACCGGCTGCCCGGTTTTCCGAGCATGGCGGGGAGGCGATTCGGGCGGATATCGGGATGCTGATCAGGCGCGTTCTACTTATCGATGAACAGCCGATTTTTCGGAGAGGGCTGCGCGAGGAACTCGACGGAAGGTCGCACCTGCGAGTGGTTGGAGAGGCAGGAAGTGCCCACGCTGCATTGCGCGCAGTTTCGGAATTGAAGCCGCACATTGCCCTTGTTTCGGCTTCACTCCCCGGGATCACCGGGCCGGCGCTCATTGATGCTTTGTCCCAGAGACCTGGCGCGCCACTCTGTGTGCTGTTGGTCGAAGGACCTAAATGGTGGAAATCGTCCACGCTGCAGAACATCGGAATCTGCGGACTGGTCGATCGCTCTATGACACCTGATCAGATTAGCGCAGTGTTGCGAAGAGTTAAGCCGTTAGTGCACGAACAACCAGCTGAAGTGGCCTGCCAGGAGGAGGTCACCAACCTTGCTGGAGGTGCCAGCAGGAGGCTGCATGCAGTCTCTCAGCTTTCGACCAGGGAAATGGAAGTGCTCGACTGTGTGATCCAGGGGCTGTCGAACAAGGAAATCGCGCAGGAGCTCTTTGTGACAGAGCAGACTGTGAAGAACCACATGACCTCGGTGTTCCGCAAGCTGCAGGTTCACGATCGGGTCCAGGCCCTGTTGTACGCTGTGAGGCACGGTTGGGTGAGTTTCGAACGGTCGCCACATAAGGGTCGCCTGCCGGACACCCGCCACCATGCGTAAGTGTCGAATCAACCCAGGAGGCCAGCGTGGACCACGTGCTAGTGATTTCCGACTCCTGCAGAATGCATCACCAAGGGGTGGTTGCGGGAGTCCTGGTGGCAAGCAATGTGGTCAATCCTGACCAGCATCACGCACTCACCGAACGCCTGGATGCCATGGAGTTGTCGATCCGTGAAACCTACGGGGACCTTTCTCGACCAGAGATACGGGCGCGCGGCGTTCTGGCCAGGTACGCCGACTACTACAAGCGATTCGGGCAGAATTACCACGTTCAATATCAGATCGAATCCATCGCCAAGAAGAATCGCAGGATACCGAGGACATCAGCTCTTGTTTCCGCAGCATTCGGGGCGGAACTGACAAACGGGCTCCTGACGGCGATCCACGATTTGGCTGACCTCGAGCTGCCTGTCACC
>JBGTJM010000021.1:0-7172 GCA_041745115.1 Thermomicrobiales bacterium | reverse complement strand
ACCGCGCAGAACACATGGATGATCATCTATATTTCACATGGACCAACCGGTCGCCTTCCCTGACCCTGGCAAACCTGTCAGACCCAGAGAACAAGACCCTTTCGCATTTCAAACCGGATCAATCGCCATGGACCACGCATCACCTGCAACTGCTCCGCTCACCGAAACAGCATCAGCCAGAGAGCAGCTCTCCCGCCTCGATCGCTTCTTGCCAGTCTGGATCTTCGCCGCTATGGGAATCGGCGTCGCTCTCGGCAAGGCCTTCCCCAGAATTGGCGATGACCTCGATCGGGTGAAAATCGCTGGCGTGTCAGTTCCGATCGCCATCGGACTCCTCTGGATGATGTACCCCGTCCTCGCAAAAGTGAAGTACGAGTCGCTCGGCCGTTTCAGTGGACAGACCCGCCTCTTTGGCGTCTCTCTCTTCTTCAACTGGGTCTTTGGGCCCCTCCTGATGTTCGTGCTGGCCTGGATCTTCCTCGCCGACGAACCCCACTACCGCAATGGAGTCATCCTCATTGGATTGGCCCGCTGTATCGCTATGGTGCTGATCTGGAACATGCTCGCCAAAGGAGATGGTGAGATTGCCGCTGTCCTGGTCGCCCTCAATGCACTCTTCCAGATCGTCATGTACTCGGTACTTGGCTGGCTCTTTCTGACAGAGGTTCCGAGTTGGTTCGGCGCCGATACCACGACAGTCAATATCTCGATGTGGGAAATCGCCAAGAGTGTCCTGATCTTTCTCGGCATTCCCCTTCTGGCCGGCTTCCTAACTCGCAGAATCCTGCTTCCCCGCAAGGGTGCGGACTGGTACGACAACGTCCTCATGCCCCGTCTTGGCCCCACCGCGCTCCTCGGCCTCCTCTACACCATCGTCCTGATGTTCTCCATGCAGGGCGAAAAGATCGTCGAGCTTCCATTCGATGTGGTCAGAATCGCCATCCCCCTGGCGGTCTACTTTCTGATCATGTTCACCAGCGCGTTTCTGGCCTCGAGGAAACTCGGATTCAACTATGAAGAAACGGCAGCGCTCTCGTTCACCGCAGCCGGAAACAACTTCGAGCTGGCCATCGCTGTTGCGGTAGCAACATTTGGCATCGCCTCCGGTGAAGCCCTCGCCGGTGTGGTCGGCCCCTTGATCGAAGTACCCGTCCTGATCGCGCTGGTCTACCTCTCACTATGGATGAAAGATCGCCTGTTCGCCCCAGACCCCATGCCTGCTCCCGTTGAGCATGCAGCTGATTAGGAGAATGCCATGACTCAGCAAATCCTCACGTACGGCGTGACGGCCTCAGTGACAAGTCCCGGAATCTCAACAGGAAACATCTCCGGCAAGAGCGCAAAAGTCGAGTTTGATACCTCGGCAGGCCAGAGCGACTCCCTGCCTGGTCCAGCCGACTTGCTGGTCACCGCGTTCGCTGCGTGTGTCCTCAAAAATGTCGAGCGAATGTCGTCGTTCATGCCGTTCGCCTACGACGGCGCCACCATCGAGGTCACCGCTGAACGGGAGACAAATCCGCCGCGGATGGCCAGAATCAACTATCTGCTCACCGTCAACACCGACGAACCCGAACGCCGCGTCGAATTGTTGCATCGCAACATCTCCAACCAGGGCACCATCTACAACACCCTCGCTCAGGTGTGCGAAATCACCGGCCAGATCGCTACAGAGAGGCCCGCCTCGGTTTCAGCCTGAACCCTCGGCGAATAGCAATCAATTGACAAACCAGTCCAGCATCTGCGCTTCGACCATCGCGCCAACCTCCGCGACCGCCCACTCCTCCGGAATCACGATCAGGCAATTCCCACGCACGAGTGAACCGAGATTCGCGGAACCCTGCCGACCCGTACTCGCTGCAACATAGCTATCACCCTCTATCCAGGCACGACCCCGCACAAAGGCTCGTCGCCCGCCGTGATTCTCGATCCTGTCGAGCAAGCGAGCCCTGACGGCTGGAATCGAAAGCTCTTTGAGTCCAAGCATCATCTGAATAGCCGGCCGCGCAAACTGCTCGAACGCCACGGCAGCCGCCACTGGGTTGCCAGGCAATCCAATCAACGGCACTCCACCCACATGCCCAAACGCAAGTGGCCTGCCCGGCTTGATCCTGACTTGCCAAAGATCGATCACGCCTTCTCGCTGCATCACGTCTTTCACGAGATCGTAGTCCCCAACGGACACGCCCCCGGTAGTGACGATCAAGTCAACATCAGCAGCTGCGCCCAGCTTCGCAAGCAGCTGTTCTTCAGCGTCTTTTGCAATGCCCAGATCAACAGGCTCACCACCAATGCGACTGATCAACGCCGCAACCAGGGCTGTGTTGCTATTGAATATTTGACCCGGTCCAAGACTGCCACCAGGTGCGACGAGCTCGTCACCCGTCGCCAGCACAGCCACTCGCGGTCGACGGTGAACGGAGACTGACGACATGCCCAGCGACGCCAGCATGCCGATTTCCGCGGGCCTCACCACCGTACCCGCCAGAAGCACCAGATCCCCAGCACGAACATCCTCTCCCGCCGGCCGCACACACTCCCCCGCCGCCACCGGTCGAGGCACGGCGATGCTCGGATGCTCCACCCCATTCGACCCGGCACCGGACTGTTCCACGTCCTCGAACCGAACGACCGCGTCCGCTCCCACCGGCATCGGCGCCCCGGTCATAATCCTGACTGTGGTACCAGCAACCACCTCCGCCGCGCAGGTCCTCCCCGTGGGCGCCTCTGCTATAACGCTGAGCCGCACCGGGGCCTCGGGCGTAGCCCTATCAGTATCCGAAGAGACAACCGCAAATCCATCCATCGCGGAGTTATCGAAGGGCGGCAGAGTGCACGCTGAAACAATGTTCTCCGCCAGGACCGTTCCCAACGTCTCGTCGATCGACATGAGGACGGCTGTCAGCGGCGCAAACGCCCGCAAAATCATGTCTCGCGCGGCGTCCACGCTCAGAACTGACCTCACGCATTGCTTTTCGATCATGGATCGTCTTCCGGTCCTGGCCCGACGGTCATACGGGTACTGGTCTCAGATACAGCAGTCCCGCAGTCGCCAAACATACAAAAGCTGGGAGCGAGACGTCGACTTCTCGCTCCCAGTTGCCACAAGCGTTTCAGACCTTGACCAGCTTCACCGATGTGTCATAGAAAACCGCGCTCCCACCAACAGGGTCGATGAGCGTCGTATTCCCAAGGTAAGGATCGATTCGCATCGCCGCGTTGCCATGCACACCTCTGGTCCGCCTTGGATCCCCTTCAATGGTCTTTCCATTGACCGTGAAGTCGACACCGCCATAGGACCAATGCCCAAACCCGACGCTGAACCCGATCACTCCAGGTCTCATTCCTTGAGTAGTTCGGACTTTCCCGATCATCGGCACGGTTCGGCCATTTAGAAGGTCCCATTCTCCTTCGAGATTCGAGGCAGAGGTGATCTTGACATGATCGTCATTTTCGAGTCCGCGTTCCTCAGCATCACTCGCGTTCATCAGGACGAAGTTCTCTGGCAAAACGGCCAGCAGCCAGTAGTTCGAGGCGGTCCGGCTCTTTGTATGCTGAATTTCCCGGTAGGTGATCATTTTGAGATCGAATCCATCATCCTCATCTGGCAGGGTCTCGCCTAGCACGGAGAGAGCTGATGGGTAGTACTTCGCGTAGCCCGCGAGATGCTCACCGGTCATCGAGTTCGTCACATCCCAGGTTTTCTCCTGATAGAGATTCAGCAATGTCCCGAACGGATGCGATGTCTGGGTCAGATTCAGCCCAAAGGTGTTCGGACCTTCCTCAGGAAACACTCCCTGCGTATATCCCTTGGAATAGTCTTCGAATCGTCCACCGCGATTGAGCACATAAACCACCTTGGGCCACAGATCACCGGCAACCGTTTGCCACCGATCCAGGTCGAACGTGCTCGATCGAAGATGTCGCCGAGCCTGAGTGAAGATCCTGAGCTCCTCTTCATCCGCATCGGGCACGGCGCCCGATCCGTCCTCTTTCTCCCCCCAGGCGAGATTCGCCATCATCTTCAGATAGAGATGATCCGGATGCGCCAAATCTCCGTCATCTCCAAAACCATCCTCGCCAAACCCCGGCAATTCCAGCCGCTCAGCCACTGCCATCAGCACGGCCTCGATCGACATCGGCGTTTCGTTGCCAAAGACCGTCACATCTGGAACCAGTGGATCTATCGCGGGATTCCTCGCTGGCTGAATCTTGACCGGCACATTTGGATGGCTTCCCTGAAACTCCCACCGCTCCAGGTAAGTGGTGTCAGGGAAAATGTAGTCCGCATACATGCTCGTCTCACCAATGAACGGGTCCACCGCAATGAACAGCGGCAACTTCTCCGGATCCGCCAGAATCGGGATATTGGTGTGCCCCGCCGGCAGGGCATACACAGGGGACCCCATGTACAGCATCAATGCCTTCACCGGGTACGGATACGCATCGCCGATCGACGGCACGATCTCCTGGTAGATATCACTTGCCAGCGGATACCAGTTCCGCTTCGCTGGATACCCGTCCCTTGCAAAGAGGGTGTGATTCTCGTACTTCTCGTTGTGGCGAATAATGCTGGTCCCGAACGGAACGATTGCGCCGCCCACCGTGTTCACGTTGAATGGCTGCCCGGCGCCAGTTCCATCCGTCTTGTACGTGCTGGCCTTGATCAACCCACCGGCGTGATCGAAGTTTCCGATCATCGCATTCAATGTGTACCACGCAAGAACGTTGTAGAACCCGTTCGTGTGCTGGCTCACGCCTCGATGGATATCCGCAACGGCCTGTCGGCCATGATTCGTGAACTCGAACGACAGCGCTTCGATGTCGCCAGCGCCTACGCCGCAGATCTCCGCCCATTCATCCAGGGTGTACTCATGAGCCGAATCAGAGATGATCTGCAAACCTGATTTAACCTTGAAATCGCCGACCTGCGCGCCGTCCACAAACAGATCCCCGCGAACGGCATTCGCCGCGTCCTGTTCGTATGGGTCGACTGCTACCGGCTCGCCATCGACCAGAGCCACGAAATAGTCGAACTCATACGTGCTCTCTGGATCGGTGGATAGCGGCCGGTCTTCTTTCTCCCGCAAGCCAATTTCGCTGGCCCGCAGGAACCGCTCAGGCTGCCCTGCGCTGTCCAGCTTCACCAGCCACGAAGCCTCCGTCCAGGTGATCTCCCCAGAAGCATCGGCTGCTGCCTGATTCGCACATGTGAGGTACCCACGATTGAATCGATCGTTATCGATGATCCACTGAATCATCGCCAGCGCCAGCGCGCCCTCCGAGCCGGGTTTCGCCGGCACCCATTTCCACGATTTCGAGGCGGTCTTCGAAAACCGGGGATCGACAACAGCATACTTGAACGTGTTCTCAACGAGTCCCGTCGTCATCTTCGGCACCCGAATCGGCGGACCATAGTTCCCTTCGAACGGCGATGCTCCGACGAAGATCGCGAACTCACTGTTGCCGATGTCCCCTTGCCAGTAAAACTTCGGTCCACCCGTCCACTTGCCATCGACATACTGCTCCGACATGGCCTTGCCAGTGAAGTACAGGCTTCCCTGGCAGACCGTCGTATGGCCGTGAGCGTTGGTACTCCCGTAGGCAGTCAGAAACCTTGAGATCATGTGCTTGCGACCGTCCTTCAGGCGACCCCACGCAAACACGAATTGATTGTTTCGCGGACCCAGATCAGGATGATCCGGGTCGATCATCAGATCGAGCGAATCTTCAAACGTCGACTTGAAATCATCGATCAGCTCCTGCTTGGCGGCCGGATCCTTTTCGGCCTGGATTGCCTTGATCGCAGCCTGCATCTCCTTCCCGAGATCGGGATCGGTCAATGCATACGATTCGCGCAATCCGGGTACAGGTCCTTCGCCAAACAGATCACCACCGTTTACGATCTCACCGATTGCAGTATCGAAATCAATCGTTTCCCACTCTTGCTCGCCACGTTTCGTTCCCGGTTTCCGCTTCAGCACACTCACCAGCCGGTATGGATCGTACGCGGTTTGCAGTCCCGCCTGACCCTTCGGGCAGATCGCGCCATCAACCGTCCCCAACTCTGCAACCGGTGTCTCATACGGGATGTGTGGGTACATCGTCATCGGGCTGAACGGATTGCCATCGATCTTTGCAGCGACTCCATCGAGCAGCTTGACCTTGATCCCACAGCCCGTATTGCACTGCAGGCAGACAGTGCTGATGTAGTTGGCAGGGTCCGACAGTGGCAGAACCGAAGCACCTTCGGTCGTCGGATCCTCCTGAGCGAGTGATTCTCTGAGCTTCCTGAAACCGGGCAATCCACCGAGGAACGCCACGGCTCCTCCCGCTGCTCCCGTCGCCTTCACAAAGTCGCGTCGAGTCAGTCCGCAGTGTTCTGGTCGCTCGGTCGGTAGCGTACGGGTCATTTCGTCACCTCTCGGTTCGTCTTCAGATAAGGAATGCGATCAGTTCCAATCAGGAAAGCGAGAGTGGACAGCCCAACCACACCAATGGTGACCGACCACTCCATCAGACTTGGGACATAGTCGTAGTTCAAGTGCGGTCCCGTGAACGCCTCGCTCAGCCCTTCCAGTTGAGGAATTGAGAACGCCGGGAAGATGATCGCGGTTCGACCGACAGCCAGTCCCAGCAGAACGAGTAAGCCCATCGACCCCGCAACCAGTCCATTCGTCGCAAATCGTGGCATCGCGAGCACAATGATGGGAACGATGATGCCGAGTGTCACCTGCAACAACCAGAACGCCCACCCATATGTCCCATACAGCACCGTCTCGGCCGCTTCGACCGCGGCTGGAACTCCGCTGTACAGCGCCTGGGAGTAGTCGACCCAGATGAAATAGGCTTTCACGAATAGCAGCCCAATCAGCGCCAGGCTTAGGATGCGCATCAGTTTCAACCGATGCGCCTCATTCGCAACGATTCCGAAGAACCCAACGAACATGAGCATCAGCGCAATGCCCGATGCAAAGTTCAGAATGGGAAACTGGGCTGGCAGCATCGCGGTGTGAAGACTGTCACGCGCAGCATTTACCCCAAGCAATGCGCCAACACCGCCACTCACGAAGATCGACATCGCGAAGCCAGCGACCATGACGCCTTTGAACAATGTGCTCTCAGGCATTCGCATTGCGAGGATCAGGGAAACGAGTGCCACGACGAGGAAGATC
>JBGTJM010000020.1:0-5769 GCA_041745115.1 Thermomicrobiales bacterium | reverse complement strand
ATCGGCGACGTGATCTCGATCACACATACGCTCGATCGATCCTTCCGCTGGACGATCGGCACCCACTTCGAAAAGATCCCTCATTGGGCGATCTACGACTATACGGTCCACTGGATCGATATCACCCGGACCTGGATGGGCGACCGGAAACCAGTCTCGGTCAGAGGTCGCGACTATCGAACCCCCAACCAGCCATCACAGTCACTCACGCCCTGGGGATTGACCATCGAGATCGACTTCGACGACGGAGCAAGCGCGGTGATTCGCGGTACCGGCGGCGAGCCAGCTGCATCAGACGGACACCCGTTCCTGATCAATGGCTCGGAAGGCAAGCTCCGCGGCAGCACCCTCGGCAACGATTACTTCGAAGCCGAACGTGGCGAAGCTCCCATGCGCTATGACCTCAAGGGATCCTGGTTTCCGGACGGCTTCGCAGGCACCATCGGCGAGCTTTTCTCGGCAATCGCCGAGAATCGCGAGCCATCCAACTCCGCTCGCCACAACCTGCGGTCCCTGCAAATGACACTCGCTGCCTGTGAGTCAGCCGATCACGACGGAAAGCCGATCAGTCTTCGCGATCCCGCCTGATCAGCAAAAAATCGGGGCGCTCGAACGAGCGCCCCAATCCAATTTGCTTCGAATGGTCGATTGACGTCAGTTTTCCTCGGCCTCGACTTTTTCACGCTTGAGCAACCAGGCTGCTGCTGCGAGCCCCACTCCGCCCGCCAGGGCTGCCTCTGCTACGCCGATATCCGGCTGGCTCCCGCCACTGCCGGTCGACGGCAATGTGTGCACCGTCTCACCACCAACCTGTGGTGATTCAGGTTTGCCGGGATGGTGTGGCTTCTCAGGCTTGCGATGCCGTTTGCAGACCCCACCCTTGCACGCGTAGCCCTTGCAGCAGTGAGTCTCCTCATCGCACGTCTCGCCCCGCTTCACGCAGCTATCGTGCACTCCACAGGTTCCATCGACACACTGATACGGGTCACAGCAATCCCAATCGTCGTAGCAGCTGCTTCCCTTCTCGTAGCACGGAATCTCGCACATGCACGTTTCTGAATCGAAGATAGCCTCCGGATCGCAACAGGGTTCGCTATCCCCGCCACCAGCCACGCAAATGATCGCCACTCCGGTTTCGATACAGTAGTCGCACGTTCCCTCGTTGCAGTAGAAGACAATCCCCTCATCCTGCGAAGGACAGCAGTCATCATAATCCTCGCAAGGACCGCTCAGGCCCTCGCAAGCCAGCTCGCAAATGCATCGCGCCGGATCGAACACCGCATCCGGGTCGCAACACAGATTCTCGCCCTGCTCACCTCCCGTACAAACCAGCTGGACGCCTGTCTCGAAGCAGACGCCACACGTACCGCTCTCACACCGCGTTTTGAGCCCCGATTCTTCGACCGGACAGCAATCCTCGTCTTCAGCACACGATCCGCTGATATCAGCGCACTCCACCTCGCACGAGCACGTCTCAACGTTGAACACAGCCGCTGGATCACAACACGGCTCGATGCTGGAAATCAGCGATCCGCACTCCTCGAGAGCCGCGTCGGTTCGGATACAGTACTCGCACGTGTCGTTCGGGTCGCAGTACCCAGCCAACGCAGTGACATCCGAATCACAGCACGGATCGGTCTCGCTGCAAGCTGCTCCAACTTCGATACAGGACTCGCCCTCGAAATCACACTCGCACGTCTCAGGATCGTACGTGTCAAACGGATCGCAGCACGGTGCCGGGTCCCCTTCGAAACACACGTCATGCCCGGGAAACAGGCAGGAAATACAGGTTCCGTTTACACAGAGTGAACCAAAAGCCTCATCACCAGCCGGGCAGCAATCGAGGTCATCCTCGCAGCCTTCACCCCCCTCTGGCACGCACTGAATCCGGCAGGTGCACTCTTGTGGAATGTATCGCGCGTCATCGTCACAGCACACCGGCTCGCGTGGTTCAGCTGCCGGGCATACGCCAATCGCATCACTCAGAACGCAGACCACGCAGGTGTTCTCGCGGCACTGTGCGCTGAATCCTTCCCCGCCTGGGCAACAGTCAGCATCTAACTCGCAATCGCCGCCATCCTGGATGCAGCTCACCTCAGCGACGCAGACGTCGCCGTCGCAGGTCGAATTCCCGCAGCAGTCACCGTCACCGGTACAGGCTAGATCAACAGTATTGCAGCAAACATCCCGGACGGGGTCGCAGGTGCCCGAACAGCAGTCGACGCTATCGGCGCAGACGACGCCAAGTGACGCGCACTCCTGACATGTCCCGGAGGAACTGCAGACCTGCCCGGAGACGCAGCAATCAGATGATTGTGTGCACGCAACTCCTTCAGGGGAGCAGCAAGTCCCAGCCGGGCATGTCGCTTCAGCATCGCAACAATCCGACGCAAATGAACACCCGAACCCCAGACCAACACAGGGAGTCAGGAACTGGCAACACCCGTTTACACATTGATCAAAATCCTCGTCACAGTCGTTGACGTCAGAGCACGTGGGGCCACCACCACATGCCTGGGCGACGGCACATTCTCCGCCAGTACACTCGAGACCTTCACAGCACCCCGGAGACGCAGCGAGATTGCAGGCTACGCCTTCAGGTACACATGTAAGACACAAGCCGTCGTCGCTGCAGGCCCGGCTGCAGCATCGATCGCAGCACGTCAACGCTGAAGACTCTCCGCAATCGAAACCTGCTGAGTAACAAGCGGGGAAGCACTGTGAAGTTTCTGGAAGACAAACGAGCTCGGATCCGCAATCGTCATCGGTGGTGCAATCGTCACCAGTTGCTCCCTGAGCGATTATTTCGGAGGCTCGCCCCGCAACCGCCGCGCCGGCAACTGAACCAGCTAACCACTTCAGCAGCGATCGTCGAGATGTCCCCGCAGCAAACCTCCTCGTCAGGTCGTCGAACCGCCGGTCATCCATCCATGCCTCCCAATCCGAACATGCGAACCGCCGTCCCAGCATACCGGGTTCACGGCGGGCATAGAGAACTTCGATTCAAGTTCTGAGCAATGTACTGGAATCTGGGAAGTTTCGCAACGAAATCGTCATGGTCGTTTCGGTATCGCATACAACCGGGCCACCCGCCGCGACTGCTCGTCGTAACAGTCGTCGAATCGTTGTACGGACGCATCCCCAATGAAGTACGACGACGACAACACAGGCGGCGGCTTGCCCATCCTGGTCAGATTCTCAGCCACCTGCGACTTCAGTGCATTCACGACCACCGCATAGCCAACCGTCGACCCCGGCCCCACCGGATCGTCCAGACCCTCGACCGATACCATCGCATCACCAGCCGGCGAGCAGTTGTCGATGGTCACATCCGCAATATCAGGCAGCTTCTGCCCCGACGAATGCTTCACTGCTGTTTGCTGGCAATGATCCAGCGAGACCACGGCAATCACCGGCATCCCCCGCTCCTTCGCTCCAAGCGCGACGTCGACAACCACGCCGTTGACACCCGAGTTCGAAAACACCATCATCACGTCGTCCGGCCCGAAGTTGAAGTTCCGCAAAATAACCTCGCCAAAGCCCTCCAGCCGCTCCAGCCACATCGCCTGCCGCTGACCATTCGCCCCCACGATCTGGGTGTGGTTCGTCAGCGACAGCTCCACGATCGGATGAAATCCCGGAAAGCTGCCATGCCGCGGAAAGAGCTCTTCCACCGGAATCCGGGAGTGCCCGGTGCCAAAGCAATGCACGAGTCCATCTGCCGCAATCGCGTTCGCGCAAAGCTCAGCCGCTGCTTCGATAGCTGCCATTTGTGTTGCCCGAATGCGTTCGATGATCCCCGCCGCGGCTTCGATGTACCTGTCTGCGGAGTTAACCTCACCGCGATTAGCGTTGTCGGTCACGGCGCAGGCTCCGCCCTGCCCGCCGAAACATCTCGCGCCCAGAGCGCCGCCCCCACGACCCCCGCTTCGTAGCTGAATGCCGCCGGCCGGAACTCGACCCGGTCGATATCAGTCACGTGCGAGTGCTCCCGGGCCGCCCATTCGATCTGCTGCCAGTAGTAGCCATGTGGCTTCACTACACCTCCACCCAGCACCACGACCTCCGGAGCCAGCGCGGCAATAGCGCCGGCAATCGCCAGTCCAAAGTGATATCCCGCATAATTCAGCACGTCCCGTGCCACTGGATCACCCTCGATCGCCGCTGCCTCCACCAATTCGGGCACCATCCGGTTCAGATCGTCACCCGTTTTCTCTCGCAATGATGTCGTGGCGCCCATCACGATTCGCCGGTTCGCCTCGCCGATCAGCGCCGGCCCTGCCGCATACGCCTCCGCACATCCGCGGTTCCCGCAACCACACTCCGGACCGTTTGGATCAACGATCATGTGTCCAAGTTCACCACCCGCCCCGCCGATACCCAGATTGACCTTGCCATGGGCCACGATCCCGCCACCGATGCCCGTCCCAACGGCATAGAACAGCCCCGTGGTGATCCCCCGGGCCGAACCTAGCGTCAGCTCCGCAATCGTGAATGCCCTCACATCATTGACCAGATGCACCGGTCTGCCCAGCGCCTTCTGAATGGGAGGTGTCACAGGCACGTCAGGCCAGTCTCCCGGCAGATTGGGCAGAAACCTGGAGATCCCGCTGACCATGTCGATGACCCCGGGTACCGCCACGCCAACTGCAGCGATCGAATCGGGGTCTTCAAACTGATCGATGATCTCCTGTGCCCCCGCGATCATCCGGCCGATCACCGCATCATGGCCATCCTCGCCCTCGGTAGGCACCCGGTTGTTCGCCACGATCTGACCCTGTTCGTCGATCAATGCGAACTTGATCGTGGTCCCGCCCAGGTCGATTCCGAGAAAATGACTCACGATGTCTCCACCCCTCCAGCGGCATTCAGCCAGAGATCGATCGGCCGTCTGGTACCGGCAGGTGGTGCAAACGGGAGTTGAACCTTCTTGCCGGTGCCCGCCGAGTGATACGCGGCATAGATTGCCTCCAGCGCCGCTCTGCCATCCTCTCCCGTGATCGACGCCGGCTCATCCCGTTGCACACAATCCACGAAATGCTGCATCTCCTGCGGAAAACCATAGTTCCAGAGTTCCTCGAAAACGGTGAACGTCCATCCAGCGGTGGTATCCGCTTTCTCCACGGCATATCCGTATCCAACCTCTGAGAATGTGGTAAGCGAGCTTCCGCGAATCAGGTCGGCCCTTGTGTGACCTTTGGAGCCGTAGATCTCGGCCTGATCGTCCATACCTCCACCCTTGGCCCACGAGTCTTCGATCAACGCCACAGCGCCATTCTCGAACGACAGCACCGTCAGCGCGTGGTCCTCTCCCTCTGTTTTGTCGGAATGCACATACGTCCCCAGGGTCGCCGAAACCGACGTAATCGACTGGTTGTTCAGCACCCACCGCGCAAACGCGATGCCATGACACCCCATGTCCATCAGCACGCCGCCGCCAGACCGCGACACATCCCAGAACCATGGCGAATGCGGACCTGAGTGCTCTTCACTCTGTTTCACCAGAAAGACGTTGCCCAGTGCTCCGCTGTCCGCCAGCTCTTTCGCTCGGACGTACTTCGGCGCAAAGCAGAGTTCCTCGGCGTACATGAGCTGTACCCCTGCTGCTTTGCAGGCCGCGATCATGGCGTCCGCTTCATCCAGCGTCACACTGATCGGTTTCTCGCAGATCACGTGCTTCCCGGCATTCGCCGCCGCGATTGTCACTTCCGCGTGCAGGTCATTCGGCAGCGCAATCGAGACGACATCGACGTCGTCGACATTCAACAG
>JBGTJM010000019.1:0-2424 GCA_041745115.1 Thermomicrobiales bacterium | reverse complement strand
AGCGCGGGTTCGAGCCCACGCACGTCGCCCTCAAGAGCGAACGTGAAGCTCGTCGCGTCCTGCGCCAGCACGCTCACTCCTGGCAGGAAGGGCATCGCGCCTGCCATTGACGCCGCGCCGATTCCGACTGCTCCTGCACCGAGCCGGACAAAGCCTCTTCGGCTCACCGACTGGTGCCTCAGCGCGCCGAGATAATTCGTCATCCTTTGATCGAAGAGCTGTCCTGCATGAGGTTGAGATTTCCGAGACATTCGACCCTCCTGACCTGCTTGCTGCCACGGTCGACCATCGACTGGCTGGCCCCGAACGCTGATCCCTATCCAGCGTTCAATCTCGATTTTCAGCCGCGCTGCTTACTCTTGCGCATAGTACCTGATCTGTGGCGCGAACATGTACTGAAAAGCGTGAAATCAACCGCTTTTCGGCAGGGGTTGTCAGTCCAGCTCACGCTTGACGGTACAGGACTGAGGTTGTCGCTATCTCGTTCAGCGACTTGTGTTCCGCTGAAACACAGGGGACTTACTTTTTCGATATCCCTGGATTCCTGCATAGGTCAGGCAGAGCATCGCTGTGAGCATGCAGATTGCCGCCAGATACGTCTGCTGGTGAGGGTCGTTTATCGCCAGGATCCCGAGGAGACCAAGTGTGATCTGCACAAATCCAGCAATCGTCATCAGCCGACCTGTGACCTGGTTGACCTCGTACCAGGTGGTCGTATCAGAAAGCGTTGCTCTAGTCCGGAAGCCATACCATCGATTTGGACGCACTCTGGCCTGCCATAGCGGCAGTCCGATCACTATGAATGTAACGCCGAGCGATAGACCGGTCAAAATCCCGAGAACGTTCTCCATTGATTTCCCGTGTCCGACTTTGCCCCGAACCGATGATCTGAAACAGGGTATCCACCGGCCTGAGACGTAAACTGCATCCGGTTGAGGTAGCAGCAGTCAAGGAGGATCAGGCGATGAACGGTATCAAGAAAATCGATCATGTGGCAATCGCGGTCAGGAGCATTGCTGAATCACGCCTGACGTTCGAGTCGATTTACGGTGCCCAGTATCTTGGTCAGCGCGAGAACATCGAGCAGCAGTATGTGGTCGCGTATTTCCTGATGGGTGAGAGTCTGGTGACGATGCTGGAGGGAATGGCGCCGGAAAGCTTCGTGAGCCAGCATATCGAGAAACGAGGAGAAGGGCTTCAGCACATGGGAGTAGAAGTGGAAGACTTCGATGTGTTCATCGACCAGGCCAAAGCGCTGGGTGCAAAGGTTTCATCGGAACGGACCATCGATGGGATCAGAAAGGAGGCGCTTATCTCGCCCAAAAGCGCATTTGGGATCATTTTGCAGCCTATCGAGTGGCTAGGAGAGCTGAAGAACGAACCGCATCATCAGCGAATCATCAGGGCCGGTGGACTCTAGCCTGGGCAGCCGATCAAATCACGCCGTTGAGCTGAAATTCGTCGATCTCTCCTGCTGAATACCCCGCTTCCTCAAGGATTTCACGGGAGTGCTGCCCCAGCTTCGGTGGTGGCAGCCGGATGCTCGCGGCTGTTTCGGAGAGCTTGATGTGGAGTCCGGGCATTCGGAGGTCGTCGATATCTGGATGGCCGACGGAGGTCACGTAGCCCTGGTGCAAGGCTTGAGGCAGATCGAGCACGGTATCCAGCGTGTTGATTGGGCTGCAGGGGATTCCCGCTGAATCCATAGTGGCGGCCCACTCGTGGGCAGTGCGTTTCGACAGCAGCCGAGTGACCTGCTCGTCGAGATATTCACGATTCTCAATCCTGATCGCATTGCTGGTCAGCCTTGGATCGCTTGCGAGATCCGGCTCACCACAGACGGTACAGAATGTGACCCAGTGGGCGTCGAAAGCGAGAGCGACAACCAGGTAGCCATTCTGCGTTGGATACGCGCCGTACGGGGCGACCGAGGGGTGAAACGAGCCCATGCGGGATGGGACCGTGCCCGTTGCGAAGAAGGAAACCGCGTGGTAGGTCATCCAGGCGATCGTAGAGCCGAGAAGCGATACGTCGACCCGCTGCCCGACTCCGGTGCGTTCTCGAACAAAGAGCGCTGCGAGAATGCCCTGAGCAGCGTTGGCGCCCGTACTGAGATCAACAACGGACGTGCCCGTGCGAACCGGCGGACCGTCCTGTTCGCCGGTGATACTCATCAGACCTGCATATGCTTGCATGAGAAGATCGACGCCGCTCCGATCCTTGTCAGGCCCATCGCGACCTGCAGCTGAGATCGCGCAATAGATGAGGCGGGGATTGCTTTTCGAAAGATCCTCCCAGCCGCAGTTCCACCGCTCCATCGCGCCTGTCCGGAAGCTTTCGACAACGACGTCAGCAGTCTCGACGAGCCGTTTGAACACTGATTGCCCTGCCGGCGTAGTGATATCCAGAGTGAGACCACGTTTG
>JBGTJM010000018.1:0-3593 GCA_041745115.1 Thermomicrobiales bacterium | reverse complement strand
GATGGCGTGGACGGCGGCGCCACGGCGGCCATAGTAGATGGAGCGTTGGAACATCTTTTCCCAGAGGCGATCGATTTCCAGCGGATCTTCGCCGATGAGGAGGCCACCGAGTCCGGCGGCATTGGCATGGGAGGCGGGGGCGTCGATGATGGCCTTGATGATGTTGGGCTGGGAGTCGACCTCGCCGATGCCGGTGATGCCTTCGTCGGTGTGAATTCGGACGAGGAGGGCGTCCTGGGAGCCATCGGCGATGGTGGTGTCGACGCCGGGCTGACGGAGGATGATGGCTTCGACGCTGGTAATTTTCACGGGATGGGGGGCTCCTGGTGGTCGCGGATGATGACGGGGTAGTGTCGCATATGGGTCGATGGTCGATGGTAGATGGTAGATGGTTGATGGGAAATGGGAAATGGGAAATGGGAAATGGGAAATGGTAGATGGTAGAGGGTTGAGGGTGTGGGGGCTGGAGACCGGGTTTGGTGGGGAGGGTTGGATGCCCTCCCCTGGTGTTTGACGGCTACTGATTTTCGAGGATTTCGAACTCGGCCGGGCAGGCGGTTTCGAGTTCTGCGAAGAGGATGTTTATTGGTTCGCCGATTTCGTATTGGGCCATCACTCTATCTACTTCTGCGATTGCGAGAACGGCAGCGACCGTATTGCCAGCGTCGAGGGCGTCTGCCAGTTTCCCGATGGCCAGCGCCATCGGAGTGAAGTAATTTTCGACCATGTAGGTGTTGAGGGCTTCGGCTGCCGGTGGCGGATTGCTATCTCGCTGGGCGTCAGCCATGGCGGCGAGCTCCTGAGAGGCCTGGCGAATCACGTCGGGATCGAGGGAGGCGGCATCGATGACCTCCAGACTCGTGGTGAGAAAAAAGGATTGCTCGACGCGGTTGATGAGTTCCTCGCCCCATTCCACAAGTCCGTCGCAGCTTGGCGAGCTGACATCTGCCTCGGCGGTGGGCTCGGGTTCGGGTTCGACTGGCGTAGCGACTGGGGTACCGGTGACAGGCAGGGGCGCGTCGACCAGATCGGCCAGCACGAGATTGCGGTTGCGGCCATCGCCGTACGAGATCTGGACGATGGGAAGTTCGGCGAATGCTTCGAAGAAGAGGGTTCCGTTGGCGGTCGCTCCAGGTGGGATGGTCGAGCTGGCGAGGTAGCGCATGTCGGGATCGGTACTGTTGACGAAGCTGGTTCGGACGGAGAATCCCTGACTGTCGACTGCGCGGATGTCGAATTGGGACAACTCAAAGGTGCGGGTGCTGGTGTTGATCAGCGTAATTTCCACGAGGACATAGCGCGAACCGCGCGGTGGTGCGGAGGATGACTCGTAATCCTCATAGGGATCGATCACTTTGGAAACCTCAATCTCGGCGAGTGGTAGACCGTCACTGCCGATGATTGGCACCAGCGTTCCGGTGGAAACAGACGCTGAGCGGAGATCAAGGATGGTCTGGCTGTTGCTGGACGACGGCTGGTAGAGCACTCGGGCGATGTCGCTGCTGAGAAAGACCTCAAAGGCGATAGCACCGCTGATCGAGTCGCCAGGAGCGAGGGCGTCGGTATATTCGAGGAACGAAGGAGGTTCGGTGACGCCCGATGA
Organism: Thermomicrobiales bacterium; assembly: GCA_041745115.1. Taxonomy (GTDB): domain Bacteria; phylum Chloroflexota; class Chloroflexia; order Thermomicrobiales; family UBA6265; genus JAHBVL01. Next base: position 1,990 of record JBGTJM010000018.1, on the reverse strand, counting down.
AAAGATGTATGCGGAACGGCTTACGAATCCCTCGGAGTCGACGACCCGGACATGCTGCGGATCGACGGCAAAGGGGCGGGAGGAGAGATTGGAAATTGTGACGTTGACGAGTGCATATCGATAGCTGCGACGGGGCTCGCTGTTGAAATCGTAGCCGTCGAATGGATCGATCAGGTCGTCGACGGTGATGGTGCCGACCGCGCTACCGTCGTCACTGAAGATCGTTGTGACCTCGCCGATTGCTGGTCCGATGCCAGATTCAGTCTGAGCGACTGCGGTGTATGGGGTGGAAAGGCTTGCGATGAACAAGCTGAGCAACATGGCCAGGGCTGAAAGGCGACCCATCGATTTCATCCATTTCCAGATATAGCCGAAAGCGAAGCGGAAAAAATGGGGAGCAGTTGAAGGTAGATGGTAGATAGTAGTTGGGAGGTTGGGATAGGGGATTGTGTGGGGAGGGCTGTTGGGCCCTCCCCTAGTGTTTGACGGCTACTGATTTTCGAGGATTTCGAACTCAGCTGGACAGGCGGTTTCGAGCTCTTCGAAGAGGAGGTCTGCCTGGCCGCCGGATTCGAAAAGGGCCATGACGGACTCGGCTTCGGCGATTGCGAGAAGCGCAGAGACGCTGTTGCCTGTTTCGAGGGCGTCGGCAATCTTGCCGGTGGCGCTGCTCATTGCAGCGTAGAACTGCTCGGCCATGAAGGTGTTGAGCTGTTCGGCTGCTGGCGGCGGGTTGCTGTCGCGTTGGGCCTGACCAAGGGCTTCGAGATCGACAGCGGCCTGCCGGACGGCAACTGGATCGAGTTCTTCGGTGGCGACGTCGTCGAACGCGTTGGTTAGGGTCACGGCTTCTCCAAGCCGGTCGACGAGATCATTCGCCCACTCGATGAGGCCTTCGCAATCCGGGGAGCTGACGAGCGTGGAGACGTCTGGCGTTGCGGCTGCCGTGATGGTGATCTCTGGTGCACCGGCGGCGAGATCGGCGACGACCACTGTGCGGGTGTAGAAGTCGCCGTAGGTGATCTGCTCGATGGGGATGCCGCTCAGAACCTGGTAGAAGATCACGCCGGACTGGGTTTCGCCGGGTGCCAGATCGAGGTAATCGAATGACACAATGTTCGGATCAGACGGTGATACGAAGGCGTTCTGCAGATAGAATCCCTGATCGTCGGTGGCGGAGAAATCGGACGGTGACGTGCTGAGAATCTGAGATCCGGTGTTTTCGACTGTGACATCGATCATCACGTAGCGAGAACCGCGGCTTGGGGCGGAGAAGTCGGAGAATCCCTCAAACGGATCGGCAACACCATTTACGGTGACCTGTGCCATCTCTGATCCGCTGGAGCTGACGATCGAAACGGGTGAACCGGCTACTGCGAGGTCCATTCGCAGGTCCAGAACGGTGACCCGGGATTCGAAGGAGGGCGAGTAGACAATGCGCTCGATTGGCGCCTGGCTGTAGACCTGAAACGCGACCGCACCGCTGACTGAGTCGCCGGGAGCGAGAGCGTCGGTGTATTCGAGGAAGACTGGCGCGTCTTCACTGGTGAGATAGAGGTAGGCGGACTGCAACTGGAAGCCATCGCTGTCGAACACCCGGAAACTGCTGGGTTCGACGGAGACTGGGCGTGAGGCTGTGTTCGTTACCGTGACGTTGACGAGGGCGTAGTAGTAGCCCCGTAGCGGTTCGTTGCCCGAACCGTAGGCCTCGAAGGGCTCGACGATTTCGTCGATCGTGACTGATCCGATGGGGCTTCCATCCTGTCCGAAGAAGGGAACGGATTCGCCAAAACCGGGACCAGGTGCGGCTGGATCTGTCTGCGCATGCGCAGGGGTGGTAGCAAAGGCAGCGCCAATGATGGCGAACACCATGCTGAGGACGATCAAACGGCGCATACGACTGTCTCCTGAGTAGATTCGACGCGGATCCACCGGTGATTTTCCGCACGATTACGGTACACGTGCGTTGACCTCCGCGCAAGTGCCGGAG
>JBGTJM010000017.1:0-1856 GCA_041745115.1 Thermomicrobiales bacterium | reverse complement strand
GCGATCGACCTGGCGTCACCCTTTGACACATGCAGGGCAGTTCTGGCAGTTTCGATGAGCTGAGATCCAACGGTAAGGACGGGTGTCAGGGAGTTCCCAGGATCCTGGAAAATCATGCCCACTTTCGAGCCACGGATGCTCCCCATATCGCGATTCGACGTCGTCGCCAGGTCAACTCCGTCGAACAAAATCGAGCCGGTTGACACTCGACCTGGTGAATCGAGGAGCTGGATGATCGACAGTCCAAGGGTCGATTTGCCTGAGCCGCTTTCGCCCACGATTCCGAGTACGGTCGCTCGCTCGAGGTCGAAGGACGCATCGCGCACTGCCTGAATCACTCCTCCGACCACCGGAAACTCGGTGGTGACATTTCTGACCGAAAGGACCACAGAGTCGTCCGGGTTCAAAGGAGCGGGTTCTGCCTGCGCTGCCAGTGGGATGCGCTTGAATGCCCCGTGGCTCAGCTTGGGGTCGAGGACATCGGCGAAGCCATCCGCTGCCAGGCTTATGCTGATGACCGTGATGATGATGGCAAATCCAGGAAGCAGTGCCATCCAAGGGTCGAGCATCATGTACTGGCGTCCATCAGAAAGAATCGACCCCCACGAGGGTGTCGGTGGACTCAACCCCAGTGACAGGAAGCTGAGGAGAGATTCCACGATGACGAAATAGGCAAGGTTCAGGAGGGCGATCGGCGGCAGCGCTTGCCAGACATTCGGCATCACGTACTTCCAGAGCACTCGCTTTCTGGATGCTCCAACGGCGCTGGCTGCTGCGGCGTAGTCCTTTTCTCGCTCAGCCAGCACTTTGCTGCGAACCACGCGGGCATAGATCACCCAGCTCGAGATGCCCAGAACCAGAATCAGATGCCATGCGGTGCGATTGGGGGAGACGGCGAGTATGGCGATCGCAAAGAGCACAAACGGAAACGCCAGCTGAATATCGCCTAGCCGCATCAGGACAGTGTCGGTGAACCCACCATAGAATCCAGCGAGTAGCCCTGTCACAAACCCGATGATCGTGCCAACGATCACCGCTCCTATGCTGATCGCAAGTGAGTATCGAGCCCCATAGATCAGGCGACTGAAGATATCTCGGCCAAGAGGATCGGTCCCGAACGGATATGTCGATGTGCCGCCGTCACTCCACATTGGGGGTAAGAAGTTGTCGCCCAAGTTCTGTTTCAATGGGTCGTGCGGTGCGATCCAGGGGGCCAGGATAGCTACCAACACGATCAGAAGAAAGAGTGCCAGTCCAAATGAGGCGGTCTTCCGTTGGCGCAGCGTAGTCCAGGTTCGGGACGCGTACGACCCCGCGGTCGGGCCGGCGCTTTCGGCGTCGGGTCCGTGAGGAATACGCTCCTGGGCAAGGGTTGGTACGGTCATTTCAGCACTCTAATACTTGACGCGCGGATCGAGTGCCGCATAGGTGAGATCGACGAAGAAGTTGATCAGCGTATAGGCGATAGCGATGATCAGCACGGTCCCCTGGATCATCGGAAAGTCACGCTGTTGAATGGCCTGCAGTGCGAGCGTGCCTACGCCTGGCCAGTTAAAAATTGATTCAATCACGACAGCGCCGCCCAGCACATACCCGGCCTGGAGACCGATGAGCGTCACCAAAGGTACCGAGGCGACTTTCATCACGTGTATTCCCAGAATGCGAGACTCGCTCAAACCCCGGGCCCGGCAAGCACGCACAAATCCCTCGCTCATTGTTTCGATGAACGCCTGCCGAACGGCTCTGATTTGCAGTGGCATGAGCGAGATCACCAGTGTCGCAACCGGGAGCACGAAGCTTTTCGGGCCACTCATGCCGATTGCCGGTAGCCAGCGCAACTCGACGGCAAAGATCAA